>CAILKW010000779.1 GCA_903834845.1 uncultured Bacteroidia bacterium
GAATATGTGCATGTTAGAAATATTTTGCAACGTACTATATATCAATATAATACAAAACACATATTTTATATACTTAAATATCAGACACCTACAAAATCTAAAATTAAGTTTGGTGTACTTCCTTCATGCAACTTGGGTTAAAGGAATTATGCTGATGCTCCATCACAGCACCGGCTTCGTTAGATATTATTAGCTCTCTGACTTGTGAATATTTTCAACAAAGGTAAAAGGCGATAAAACAGTAAGCAATGTGTACTATGCTGAATGCTTACTCTATTTCCTTAAATTTAATTCTATTGTACGTTAAGGATTTAATTCTGGAATGTTTTCCAATTTTTTTCCGGCTTTCAACCTTTTGACAATTTTTTATTGTTCATTTAAATTTATTGAATTAAGGATTTTAAAAACTGGTCGAACAAAATGATGTCCTTAAAACCTTTCTTTTGCAGACCGTTAAAAAGTTTTGTGTCGCGCGTAAGTAGTGGTAATTTATACTCCAATGCAAGTGCTATAAACCATACGTCGTTAAAATCAATATCTTTAGTTAAATCAGTTGCTTTTTGCGAATTGTTTTCGCTTACCACATAACGTGGCAAAATGGTAATTTTCGATAAAATTTGATTTGTGTAATCAATCAATTGAAGTCTATCGAGTTTCGTTTTATCAAAAATTGTATTTTGATATTCGTCAATTTCATTAAATATAAAATCGACACTAACAAATCTGTTAAACAAAACAATTGGTTTATAACTTGCTTTGCCACTAATAAGAATGCTCATCAATACATTTGTATCGACAACAAAATCAAACATTGGCATACACTTTAAGATATTGGCTGTACCGGTCGTTTAATAATGCATTTTTGCGGGCTTTCAACCAGTTTTCGTCATTGGTAATGTCATCTTTTTGATAATCTTTCAAAATATCGTTTGCAGCTGCTTTTAAAATAGTTTGCGCGATAAATACTTGTAAATATTGTTCAATGGTTTGTTTGCCCAGAGCCTGAACAATATCGTCTTCAATTTTTACAATAAATTCTGACATATTTCTATATTTATTTTACAAATTTACGATTTTTTTTTAGTAATTCCCATTTTCTGTACTACTCAAGTCACTTTATGTTGAAATTCGGAAAGTGCTATTTTCTGAAAACTTGCCAATTTATTGCCAAATTTTATATGTTGTTTCAAAATATACTCTTATAAGAACAAAGGAAAGAATAAAAAACTGAACTGCAAATATTTTACGGCAAATTATTCACAAACTTATATTCAAAACTTTATTTTTCTGGATTTGGATAACGGCGGACTTTAACATCATTTTTTTGAACCTCACCTGGTGTGCTGCGACCATCATTTATAAGTTTTTCAAGTAAAGACTTCATTTCAGCCACACGTTGTGGTTGACTGGCGGCAAGATTTACTGTTTCGCCAATATCATCTGCCAGATTGAAAAGTTTGACCGTATTGTCATCGCGAATCTTTGAAAAACTGCCAGAAGCGGATCCTGATATAAGCTTCCATGACCCTACACGCAGAGTAGGAATTCCTGCAATTGCGCAACTTACACTTTGCCTGCGTATAGGTTTGTCTTTACCCTTGAGCAACGATAAAAGACTGTAACTGTCCTCTCCTGCGCCATCTGGTAGTTTTGTTCCAAGGATTTCGGCAAAAGTTGCCATAAAATCGGCATGATGTACTAATTGATTGCAAATACTCTTTGGCTTCACTACACTTGGCCACCGGATGATAAAAGGGACACGATGTCCGCCTTCCCATGCATCACCCTTGTATCCACGCAGAGGCCCGCTTGGAAAGTGTCCCATTGCCTCTAAAGCCTCAGCTCCGATATATGGTGCGCACCCATTATCACTTGTAAAGATTACAAGGGTGTTTTCATCGGCATTTCTCTTTTTCAGAGCATCAAGTACCCGTCCGATAACTGCATCGGTCTCCATAACGAAATCGGCATAAGTATTTAACCCGCTTTTGCCAAGCCATGGTTTATTTACTGCAAGTGGTGTGTGCGGCGAAGTAAGCGGAAGATAGAGAAAGAATGGCTCTGACCTTTCAATTGATGTGGTGATAAAACTGACTGCACTGTCGCCCAAAGTTGGGAGGATGTGTTCTAATTGCCAATCTTTCAGTGCAGGACCAGGCAGGCTGGCCCGATTATTACTGAAATTTTCCTTTGGCAGAAACTTGGTAGGAATACCAATTGTGCGGTTGTTATCGATAAAGCAATAAGGCGGCCAATTGGGCACATCGGTTCCGAAATAACTGTCGAATCCACGTGTAGCAGGTCCGTTTAAAATTGGCTTTGAAAATATGTGGCGCCAAGCTATTTCATGGTCTTCTGTTACAATAAATGTCTCGTCATCCTGACTTCGTTTCACCGGAATCTGGACGTATTTCAGTTTTGCTGTATCTATAGGCCAATCCCAGCCAAGATGCCATTTCCCAATGCAGGCTGTGCGATAACCATGTTGCTTCATCAGACCTGCGATAATTAGCCTGTCGGGTGCTATCAATGGCGCACCAAACAAATTTACAATACCCGATTGAAGTCGTGTGCGCCAGTGATAGCGTCCGGTAAGCAAGGTGTATCGCGATGGTGAGCTGACTGCCGATGAGGAATGTCCATCGGTAAAGCGCATCCCCTGCGAAGCGAGTCTGTCAATGTTCGGGGTTAGTATTTTTCCCCGTTGACTATTGTAACATTGTACATCGCCATACCCAAGATCATCGGCAAGTATGACAAGAATATTCGGTTTTTTAACCGTCTTTTCATTTCCGGTTCCGGCAATGCTGTTTGCCTGTATTAAGGTTATTAATGCTGAGCTTAAAACAAGTTTTGTATTCATTGACAGGTTATTTTGTTTATGTTTTTTAAATTATTGAAATAAAGAATTAATATCGGTTTTTATTTTTGAGGCTATTTTTTCAGGAAGATTTTTCAGACCGTTAAACTCAATATATCCGTTAGCAACTCCAACACCTGTTCCGCTCTTTCGTGCAAGATCCATTTGTGGTTCCCACATTTGGATAAAATGCCAAGAACAGGGAATCCAGGGTTTACCTCCTAATGGTGCGAGATACCGAATAGGCTCTTTCCTGTAAAGCGGATTGCCGAGCAAGTTTGGATATGAGTGGTCACCTGCCTCACCATCAGCCCACATAACCATATTTGCCATGCTGCAATCACTGGTTAATAGGGCCTTATCTTTTCCAAAAGAATGAATAAGTTCACGCATCTCTTTTATAAAACCGATTGTATGGTTCGATAAAGGGCCTTTCCTGTCGGGATGCTCATCGTAACCCAGACAAAGAAATGTTTCATCAAAGGTGATAGCATCAGGATTTAAAATGGTCATTATGTATTCTGTTTGTTTCAGCAAATGGTCTCTCCAATCCTTTGAAGCAAACGACATAAACCAATTTTGCCCGGCAGTGTCGGAATTGCTCCACGGGTATTTAATAGGTTTACCTTCTTCGTTAATAAGTATCGAATCTTTTAATTTACCAAATAAGGGCGAGGCATCATCAAAGCAAAGGGTGTGCATATAGACAGCAGGATGGGCGCCTTCCTTTCTTGTAGCTTCAATGCGTTCTTTCATTTTATTTATTGACATTTCGGCAGGCCCTTGCTTATCACCTCTCATAGCGAGCCATTTGTCCCTTGTTGGCTGAATAAAATCTCCGATTGACGGATAATAGCCATGTTGGGTTGCCATACCAACACGATATTCTTTAAAATACGGCAGATCTGCTTCATAACCATCACCCCGATGCCCATCTTTGCCATTTGCCGATGATAAAAAGTCGTAATAGTGAACTTTAACTTTACGTAGCCAGTCAGGTACTTCACCTGTTTCAACAGCGCCAAACGATTGAAAAATTTTCCAGGCAACTGATGAATCACCCTGATGGATTAAAAGATAACACTTGATTGTTTTTTCTTCACCAGGATTCAGTTTTATCTCTCTTCCGGCTGTCCATTGAGGGTTATTCTGTTTATCCAATGTTGATTTAAAATCCCATGCGTTCTCGGCTTCGGTAAACATTGTCACACGCCATGAAGTTCCCGGATAATAACTGTCAATAACAGGGGCAAGTAGCAGTGCCTTTGTTTTTCGCTTTGAAGGATTACTTGCCATTGGTTCCAAATAATTACATTCAAAGTTATCTCTCCCGATTTTGTGATCGCAGTCGGTGAAGAAATCCAAGCTTCCTATTGCGGCATGACGATCATCTTTGAACAATCCGGCAGCTGAAATGGGGATATAGATCTGCTGCTCATCAAATCTATTTGAAGATTGGACTCCTGTTGTAAAACTGATATCAATATGTTTTAATGAGCTATTCCGATTCTTAATTTTAAGAGATGCCTCCAACAAATCTTCTCCATTGCCAAGGTTGGTATTGTGCAGCTGATGGGTCAATCGGACTTCTATCTGTTCATCTTGTTTTTGCTCCTGCCCTGGTTTTAGTGTTATTTCTGAGTATTTTTTTCCATTTTCAACCAAAACACAAAAGGCATCAAGCACACCGTTTTCAGAGTTGCGGATAAAGGGTTCGTTTTCACAAATCAGTTGACTGAACAACCGATTACCTGTATTTTTAATCCAGCTTAATTTAGATTTTGAAGACAAAATTCCCATTGCTGAATTTGTTAGCAGACTTGTTCCTGCCAAACCGGCACCTGCAAGAGATATAAAATTACGGCGCTCCATTTTTTTTAGTTTAAGGATTTATAGTTTGTGAAACTTATATGTTCAATGTTTCTCTTTTGAATACCTTTTTTTGTATGTTTTCCAGGTATCCATTGACTTGGTAAGGGCTACTTCACAATCTGATTTAATGTTGTAACACTGTAACCCGAATTTCCCTTTATAGCCATTATCTTTCAAAAGTTTCACCAAAGGATACGGATCATAACTTCCTACTCCAAGTGGCTGAATAAGTTTATCCCAGTCCATTTTTTGGGTATCACCGGTATCGGCTCCCGAAAGAGAAACCATGAAAAGATATGGTATTGCCTTTATTACCTGTTCTTCCATATTTGCCTCTCCTTCAACTTTCAGAAAATGACAAAGATTGAAAACAGCCCCTAAATTGGGTCGGTTTGCCATTTTTACGAGCTTCAGCGTGTGGCCTATTGTTTCGCAATAAAACGAAAAATGGGGATAAACTGCAAGCTTCACATTGAATTTGGCAGCATAATCAGCCAATTCAGTCAAAACTTCAGCAAATTTGACATCTCCTTCATTTTTATTATTCTTATAAAGCTCACTATGTAAATGCAGTGCTATTAATAAATTACGATCTTTCGAATCCCTGATAAGTTCTTTTAAAAGTGGATTATAATTTGGAATACCAGAGTCAATTTTTAATGAAATATAGGTTTCAGGTATTGCCAGTCCTACCTGGTCGAGAGCTTTACGAAATTCGGAATATGTTTCTTCGCCACTTCCTGAAATCCCATAATAACCAAGCTTTTTAGCGAGTTTGGCCTGTTCTGTATAACCGACAGGTGCGTTGGGAAGTCGCATAGCATTATTGAAGCAGTAGAAAATGTTATCCAATTTTGTGGCTTGCGAAAAACAGCTTAATAAACCATTGAGCATTAAGACTATTAACAAAAACAGAAGTCGTTTCATAAGGAATTATTTTAAAGTTACCTGTTGATATTTATTCATCCAGTCAACTACGTTTTTATCGAGCCATTTTTCACGGAAAGGTCTGTTCAACAAAGCATTGGCTTCTGAATTACCTGTGAATTTCATGGCTGTATTGTCCCAGTTCAATTCAGTACCCTGTTTTATTGAAATCAAACCCATAAGTGTTGTGAAATAGACGTTATGACCTACTTCGAGAGGTTCAAAAGATTTTTTTCCTGTTTCAATTGCACGAAGGAAATCGGCTTTATCTGTCAATACATCTTTATATGAAATTTCGTTTTGTCCCGGTTTAAATTTCAGAATCGAAGGATCGCTTGCCTCCATTTTGTCAGGATAAGTTACTTTAATCCACCCCTTTTCCCCTTCAAATTTGACATACGGTTGATCAATTGTATATTGCATTGTTAATCCATCGGCATACTTATAATTTAGATTGAAGGATTCTATTGTGTTCCATAGTCCTTTAGAGAAGCTGCCGGTACCGGAAACATTCACAGGCAATTCATACTCTTTTCTCATACCCCATAAAGCAATATCGCAAAGATGGGCACCCCAGTTGGTGATCATTCCATTGCTGTAATCTTCATTTCGTAACCATCCCGGACGGGTATCTATTGTTTTTGGGTCGTGAACTCTGTTTACATTATATGGTGCCGGGAAAGCAGGGCCTAACCACATATCGTAATTCAATTCTTTGGGAATTGCCATTTCAGGTTGAGGGCCAAGCGCACTACCGGATAATTCTGACGGAACCCCAACTTTAACATTTGTCAGCTTTCCGATAACACCATTATGAACGATCTCAATGGTTTTCCAAAAAGATTCGAGAGACCGGAATTCGCTGTCAAGACGGTTAGCAACACCCTTCGATTTAACGGCTTCGATTAATGCTTTGCTGTGGGAATAACTTACTGAAAGAGCTTTTTCAATTGAAACATGTTTCCCTGCCAATGCAGCGGCAATTCCTGCCGGAGCATGCCAGTGATCGGCGGTTGAGACCATTACAGCATCAACTTCCTTATTTGCAATTAATTCACGGTAATCGTTATATGATTTTACACCTGAATACTTAATACCTGTTTTTGACGTATAAGCTTCATTTATAACTTTTGCAGCATTTTCCATCCTCCACGAGTCAACGTCATTAATGGCTATTACCTGACAGTTGTCGAGCTTTAGAAAACCATTCTTAAGGTTTGCACTAACAGCCTGACGGCCAACACCAATCATTCCGATATTAATACGGTTGCCCGGTGCATTTTTGCCGAAAACAGTTGAGGGAACTATTGTTGGGATAATTAATCCTCCTACTGTGACAATTCCACTACGTTTTATAAATTCTTTGCGATTCATTTGATGAGTTTTTATGGTTGATTATTAATATTTTCCATATTTACGGAGTGCTGCCCACATTGCGATAATGTTTTGAGGTGGCACTTCACTTTGAATATTATGAACTGTTGCAAAAACATAGCCTCCTCCGGGAGCTAAGGCATCAAGATTTCGCTTCACATTTTCAGAAACATCTGATTGCGAGGATGTAGGGAGTACTTTTTGGGTATCAACACCACCACCCCAAAACACTATGTCGCGGCCAAAATCTTTTTTCAATTGTATTGGTTCCATTCCTGTTGCTGTGATATGCACGGGATTCAAAATATCTATTCCCATTTCAATAAAATCAGGGATAATGGGTCGCACATTTCCACAGGAGTGAAACATTATCTTTGCTTTGGGTGCTTTTTGTTTCATGGCAGCTATCACCCTAATCAGATGCGGTTTGTAGTACATCCTGAAATGGTCGGGGTCAATAAGTTGTGAATCTTGTGTTCCATAATCATCGCCTTCGGCAACTACATCAACCACATCGCCCAATTCGCTTAATGCCATTTCCCAAAATTCAATTTTCAGATCGGCAATTTTCCCTATTAGCTTATCCGAGAAATCGGGAAACATAAAGGGATCCATAAGTGCATTTGTCATTCCTCTTACTCGTTGCTGCATTTCAAATACGCCGGCACAAAGTCCCTTGATCATTACAAGTTTTTCCTGATTTCTGTAATTCAAAGCCTTTTCCCTTAATCCTTCAATACGGCGTTTATCGGCAGCGTGCGGCCAATTGAATCTAGCTATGTCTTTATCATCAGGTTCAGCAATATGCTCCATAGGATTTTTCACTAACGAAAACCAGTGACCATTTTCTTTGGGAAAATGGTGAGTGAAATTCCATTCATCGTTATATTCCCAGTTATTCCCGGCATCGGTTAGTTTTTCATAAACATCCCAATTGTGGCTTGTAAGAGGAAGCAGTCCACGGGTATCACCACAGAGAAAGTCGAGAATTGTTTGTGAAGGGACAACGATTTGCTGAACTACATCTGCCCAGACAGGTTTTTCGGATGGAAAGTGCAAATAATCAAGTAGATTCTGATAGGCACCATTGGCAATACCGGTCCAAGTTGAACCGGCCAGATCGAATGGCACCTGATCGGGTTCCTCGTGATTAAGTGTTTTTAATATTCTTGTGCGTGAATTCATTGTTGACAAAAGTAATAAGAAACATTAAAAACAGGGTCAGATAATTTATCTGACCCTATTAAAAAATTGAATTATCTAAATATTATATTTTTCAATTGTATCCGGGGTTTTGTTCGAGAACAGCATCTTTATTAGCTTCGATTTCTGAACGGGGAATAGGCATTTTATTCAGATGATCGGGAATACTATATCCATTTTTCTTTATTGCTCCATTATATTTCATAAGGTATTCTGTCAATTTTCCCATTCTCATCAGAGTACTAACCCTGAACTCTTCCTGATAAAGTTCTCGGGCACGTTCGTCTAATATCAGGTCAATTGTTACGTCACCGGCTAAAACAGGTGTAGCCTTTGCTCTATTTCTGATCATATTTATATCATCCGCGGCCTTTTGTTTGTCACCCTTGAGTAAATAAGCCTCAGCCCTCAGTAAATAAGTCTCGGCAAGTCTCATAATGTACCAGTCTTTGTATGTTCGTCCGTTATCGTGCCATTGTTTGCTTGTTGCATCCTGAAATTGATGGTAATGGACAGCAGTAACAACTTTTTTAAATTGAGGTGACAGAAGTACAGTAGAGGCTGTAGGAGTAGCTATTGCAGCAGGCGTAATCACTTGTCCGTAGTATTGATTGGCAGGGTTAGTCCAATACCAGGTTCTTTGAACATTGAATTGTGAATTACGAATGTCGTTGTTCCAATCTCCTTTATATCTCCAGATAATAGTATCAGCATATCCTGAAACAATTATGGTTCCTACCGGTCTTCCCTGCAGAGTATCCTTCAAAAAGTTGATTACTCCTTTGGTATCTTTGATTGACCAGTAATTTGGCCCCCACCATCTTTCCATTCCAAATAGTCCGCCTGCAGTATTCACATCATTCCCTCCACCAAGAATTTTAAGATCTTGTTGGATATTCCATATACATTCGCGATTTCCTTCTTTCCAATTGAAATTTCCATCCTGAAACAAGTCAAAATAGACATCACCCCACGGAATATATGGGCCACGATATGAATACCCGGTGAAAGTGAAATTTTTCCATGCACCAAACCGTGCGGTCATAAGGTTATGATTTGCTCCTCCAATCACTGACGAAGCCGCATCAACAGCACCCTGATAATCTTTTAAACAGATCTTTATTTCGCTTAACAAATGGTAAGCTGCTTCGCGCGGTGCTCTACCACCTTTCAATAAATTTACGGTTGGCATCCATTGCACTGCAAACTCGAGATCGCTTTTACACTGCTGATATACTTCATCCTGAGTAGCCCTTACGTAATCAAACTTTGGTCCCTTGGTTTCAGTTAATACAAGAGGAACTCCTCCCCACATATTTCCAAGAAAATGATAAGCAAAAGCACGCAGAAATTTGGCCTCACCAACAATTGCATTTTTTTCAGCATCAGAAGCCCACTTTGCAGCTGGCTCTTCGGCTCTTCCTATAATTGTATTGGCCTGAAAAATCCAATCGTAAAAGCGAGCCCACCACTTAGCAGGAAATCCATTATCAGGATTGAAGGTGTTCCATTTAAAAGTTTCATTGTATGTTGTATTGTTTAATTTGTTATCTCCGAAATCAACATCAACACCCATCATATCGAAACTTGTGTAACTATCTCCGTCACCAACGTACATTTGTGTACGGAAAGTTAAATAGATATTAGCTAACGCTGATTCGAAGTTAGCTTTATTTGTAAAAGAATTTTCGGGACTTGAAAAGTCTTTTGGTACTTCTGTCAATGATTCATCGCAAGAAATTACTGCAAAACATGAAAGAAAGGCAAATAGGTATATTATTTTTTTCATTGCTCTGATTATTAAAAGTTTAATGAAACTGTAAACAGATAAGTACGGATTGATGGAATAGAAGTGTCCGTTAAACCGTTGTTTGTTTCCGGGTCTAATCCAACCCAGTGAGGTGCGTAAGTTAATAAATTGTCGGCACTTAGTGAGCAACTCAAACCTTCGAGGCCCCAGGGTTTCACCAATCGGGTAAAATTGTATGATAATGATACTTTTTGCAATTTTATAAAGCTTCTGTCGAAATATTTAACTCCGCGGTAAGTTGCACTGCTGACATTAGGGCGAGGAAACATTGCATTGGTATTTGTTGGAGTCCAATAATCGAACACGGCATGATTAAGAGCTCCGTTATTTGCATAACCATCGTTGTATGGAGTGTTGCTTCCTGAAAGGTAGTAACCGTTTCCTCCCCAAATAGAGTATAAATAGAACATTAGAGATAAATCCTTATATTCAAAAGTATTGGTAAAGCTCCAACGGAAGTTTTCTTTAGAATTTCCTATGAATTGTCTGTCTTTATCAGAGGTGATCTTGCCATCTGCATTCAAATCTTCCAGCATATATGAACCAGGTAACATACCTGTCATTATTGTGCCTGCGTCTTTGTCTGACTGTTGCCACATTCCTGTAACTTTATAGGTGTAAATGGTTCCGAGAGATCTGCCGATAAAATACCCGGCCGAAATTAGGTCGGCCTCTATTCCGGTTTTTGGATCAGGACCTAAAATGGTAACCACCTTGTTCCGGTTTAATGAAAAAGCAATATCTGAATTCCATTTAAACGACTGGGTTTTAACATTAACTGTGTTCAGGTTTAATTCAATTCCTCGGTTTTGAATTTCACCAATATTTGAAGTTATACTGCTTTTACCCGATGCTTTGGGTAAAGGAAGACTGAACATCAAATCATGGGTTTTTGTATCATAAGCATCAATTGAGCCTTTAATTCTGTTTGCAAGGAGCGAAAAATCCAATCCGAGGTTTAAACCTACAGTTGATTCCCATCCCAAATCATCGTTAGCCAAAGTAGAGACGTATTGAGTAAAGGCATAAGATGGATCATTATAGAATATGTATTTGCTTGATGCCATTTTTGCAAGTGTACTATATGCACCAATAGACTGGTTTCCAACACTTCCATAAGAGGCACGCAGTGCAAGATTATTTATAGGAGTGAGATTTTTAATGAAATTTTCTTTTGAGATATTCCAGTTCACTCCAACAGACGGGAAAGTTCCCCACTTTTTATTTTTACTAAAAGCAGAATAACCATCAGTTCTGATTGTACCTGTAATTGAATATTTATTGTCGAATGTATAAGTACCACGAGCCATTTTCCCAATTCCCTTTCTTTCGCCGCCGCCAGTATCAACTTTTTGAGTCTTTCCGTTCTCTAATTTATAGGTACCAAGATCGGCACTGTCAAAATCTTCAGCATAAGCCAAAATACTTTCGTATTTAACCTGCTCCAAAGAATAGAGTAAAGTTAAGTCGATGTTGTGTTTTTCGTAAAAAGTGTTGTTGTATTTGATAATATTATCAAGCATCATGCTGTAAGTACTATTATCTGCTCTTTGACCGAGGCCGTTTTTACCTATCCCGTCTAATGTGCTTTTGTTGTTAAAATAATTTCTCACCGTCCAGTTTAACGTATTCGAATAGGTTACATTATATGATAATCCTTTAACCCACGGCACTTTAATTACACCTGTTACTATTGCATTCAGGTTGTTTCGTAAATCAACATCTTCAGTAGCGATCTGCCAGAATGGATTATTAAACGATGTGATAGTTTGGGGATACTGCTTATATGTTCCATCATCATTGCGAAGAGTTGCATAAGGACTAAACCATGATGTGCTACTGCCGCTTGCGCTCGTGCCGACTCCATAAATAGTTGACCCTGAATAATTGCGTAAGCTGTAATAACTTTTTATTCCAAGATTGAACCAGTTAGTTAAATCGCTGTCAATGTTTATCCTGCCTGAGAAAGATTTGTATTCATCGTTCATAATGACACCCTTCTGTTTGATCAGGTTTGCCGAAATAAAATACCTGCTTTTCTCGGTTTTATTCGAAACACTTACAGAAGTATTTGAACTATGCCCTATTTGGCGGAACAAATCATAAGGATCTTGTAAAGTAGGTTGATGATCTGCTGTGGCATTATAATTTTTTTGTTCTTCAACCTGAAGATAAAGGTCAACCTTGGCAGGATCAGCTTCGAGTCCGTTTGCTGCTCTGATATCAAGCAATCTTTTAACATATCCCTGAGCATCGTAAACCTGTAGTGGTTCAAGTTCATTACTTACTCCGAAGCTCGATTTTATTTCAAATTTTGGTTTGCCGTTTATTCCATTTCCTCTTTTGGTTTCGATAATAATAACTCCGTTGGCTGAGCGTGAGCCATAAACAGCTGCCGCACTTGCATCTTTTAGCACCGTAAAGCTCTCAATATCATTAGGCGAAATATCAGAAATAGCACTGCTGAAAACTGCTCCGTCAACAATAATTAAAGGAGTGGTTCCCGCTGTTTGAGAGTTTTGCCCACGAATTGAAAGCCCGGCCTCGGCTCCAGCAGAATTGGTGGCTCCGATATTTAAACCGGCAATAGTCCCTTTTACACTCTCTAAAACATTGTTTACAGGAACATTTTTATAGATATCTAATTTTGCAGTTGCTACTGCTCCTGTCACAGCATTTTTTTTCTGTGTACCGTACCCAATAGCCACAACTTCTTCAATTCCAATGGTTTCATCTACAAGGGTAATATTAATCGTTGATTTTCCATTGACTGATATCTCCTGCATTTTCATTCCAACAAACGAAAATTGCAAAGTTGCATTTTCGGGAATATTGGCGAGCGAGTAATTCCCGTCAATTCCGGTTACTACCCCTGTTGTGGTTCCCTTTACTACAACAGAAACTCCGGGAAGAGAAGAACCGCCTGCATCGGTAACTTTACCCGCTACCTTTTTGCCTTGTTGCTGTTCAACCATTGTGATTAAGTCTTTTGGGAAAAGCAAAATCTGACGGTTTACAACTTTGAAATTTACGTCTGTTCCGGCAAACAATTTTTGTAAAACAACATCAACGGTCTCAGATTTTGCCTCCAGATCAATTTTCCGCTCAGTATCAACCTGCTTGTTGTTGTACATGAAGAAAAACTCACTTTGAGTTTCAATTGCATCCAGAACTTCTTTTACGTTACCGTTCAGGACATCAATGTCGAGTTTGGTTTTTTGCGCATAGGTGACTGAGAATGCACTAAACACACTAATAACCAGCAAGAATAGCGTTAACCGCATAGTTAATAGAATTTTTTGTGTTACCGGATTTCTCCGATACAAATTAATTAAAATTTCCATACTTTTGAATGATTTAGTTTTTGAATCTTTTATGCACCCTTTTGTCAAGAAGATTTTTGCATGAAAAATTCTGATTTATTAATAAACTACTTTAATAACAGGGAGTCTGGTACACTTCCTGTTTTTTTTGTTTTTCTGTTTTCTTTATTTCTTCATATTTTTCTTGTATTTAATGGTTACATTTTCTCCTTCTATACGATACACAATCGGAGTGATAAACGATATTAAGCTAAGGACTTCGCGCAGACTTTCGGTTTTAACCTTAAAAGTGTAATTGTAGTCGTAATTCGTTGTCCGATCAAGAGTGATATTCACGCCATACCATTTTTCGAGGTAGTAGATTACTTCCTCGAATGGCCGATTGTTAAAGATCAACATGTTATTAATCCATGAAGTTAATGCTTCAGGATTCACTGTTTTCTGTACTTGGCTTAATCCATTTTTGTAAACCAATTGTTCACCGGGATTAAGCTTTGATAATAGTTGGTTACTCTTGTCGTAAACTTCAACCTTTCCTGAAATAAGCGTAACCTCAGTTCCATCAATAAAACCATTTTCATTAATATTAAACTGCGTTCCGTAAACTTTAATCCGAAGTTTGGTTCCAACAACAAAAAATGGATGTTCCTGATCTTTGGTTACAGAGAAAAAACACTCACCTTTCATGGTAATCCGGCGGTTCTGAACAGAAAAATCGCCGGGGTATTGTAATTCAGCTCCCGAATTGAGCCAGACTTGGGTGCTGTCGGGCAAAAAAATCTGTGTTTTACTTCCTTCAGGAGCTACTATTCTGACGAGTGATACTTTTGTTGATCGCTTTAAAAAGCCATTGCCCAGACTAAGACCCATGAGAAATACAATTACTAAAACTGCGGCAGCAGCCAACCATTTAAAATAGGTATTTAATTGGAATATATGGCTTTGGGAATGTCCGATACGCTTCATTAATTTCTGCCAGTTGATAGTTTTGTTTGGTTCATAAAATTGAGTTTTATGTTTTGTTAACGACCAAAAATTAATGATTTCTGAGAAGATTACCGAATTTTCGGGCGAACAATCGAGCCATCCCTTTATTTGAAGGAGTTGTTCGTTGTTTGCTTCGTCTTTTAATCGTGCAGCAATAGCTTCCCAAGGGGTGTTTTGTGATTCCATAATATTGAGTTTCGTTTATATGTCTTAGCAAAAACGAAAAACCCCCAATCTGGATTTCATTTATTTCAAAAAATGTTAAGATTTTTCGAAAACCAAGCGAATAGAATTACTCAATGGATATTTTTGTGAGTAACTGCATGGTTATCCACAACATAAATATTTGCTTGTAATATGGTTTCAACGATTCACGAAGTTTGTGCAAAGCTATTCCAACGTGGTTCTCAATTGTTTTGGGACTTAATCCGAGCTGCACGGCAATTTCGTTATACGATAGATTTTCTTCCCAGGCCATCAGATAAATTTGCCTGCATTTTTCAGGAAGCTTGAGAACTGCTTCGTTAATCAAGCTTCGTAGTTCGTCATTCTCCATTAAAAATTGGGTAGTCGAATCATTGGGTATTCCAGATTCATTAGCGTCAAGCGAAATAAAAATCCTTTGATGTTCCTTCCTGTAAAGCGTAATTGCCTTGTTTTTAGCAGCAGCAAACAAAAATGATTTAAAAGTTGCTTTGATTTGGAGGGTTTGACGTTTTTCCCAGATATGGGTAAAAATATCGAGTGCAATCTCTTCCGAAAGTTCCTTTTGATGCAAATAAATAAGCAGAAAATTACAAAGGTCAGAAAAATGACGGTCGAACAGAAAGCGGTAGGCAGAAATGTTACCTTCTGCCATTAGTAATAATGCTTCTGCATCGTCCTTATATTTCTGATTAACCATAGTGTAAATGTTATAAAAACCAAGATTAGGGATTTATTTTCACAACCGGAAACTCAGAAATTCGCAAAGTTGTACATCCATAAGGAATTAAAGTGATTTCTTCGGTGGCTTCTGTTTTTAACTGGTATTGTTCACTATAAGGCAGAGGGCCGGCAGAACCATTATAAATTGTCCAGAAAGGGATTCTTACCCCTTTTGTTCTGATTTCCACGGGACAATTTTCCTGATTCCATGGATAAGAATCAAGTGCTACATCACGCTTTACAACTGTGAAATTGTCGTTGATATTCTTAAGCGAAGAAGCAATCAGTCCATAATTCCAGGGAGTTAATGGTTCCACTTCATAATAAAACTTTCCGTACTTGTCGTTGTTTTCAACTTTCTTCCAGTTTTCACCGATTTTTAGTGCGAAGGTCAGAGGGCCGCGTTCGATGGCGACAGAATTTTCGTACCAACGACCGTATTTTAAGGTCATTGGCAATGTCAATTCCAATATTTCACTGTTTTTCCACTCACGTTTGATTTTAATTATCTGATTACCTGAATATTCATCCAATATTTTACCGTTAATTTTCACAGTTGCTGTTTCACACCAGGCTGGAATTCTCAGATGCAAAGGAAATATTACCTCTTTCTCAGATTTAAAAGTGAATTTCACCGTTTCTTCGAAAGGATAATTGGTCTCTTCCACAAATTCAATTATAGTTCCGTCTCCTGCCTTAATTTTGACATTTGAGGGAGCATAAACTAATGCTGCAATTCCCTTATCAGCGGTCGCATACCACAAATTTTGTGTAAACTTTGGCCATCCCTGGTGCATGTTCGATGTGCAACAAGGATATCCTGTTAACGGGCCAAAAAGTAATCCTGCCCCTTCATAGGCTGTATTGAAATTTCGTGGATGCTTTGTAATCAACACCTGATTAGCTTGTTGGAAATATTGTCTGCTGTCGTAATTGTCGGTGGCCTGCGTTGGAAGTGCGTTAAATGCTACTTTTTCGAGATGATCGGCAAATTCAACATCACCGGTAATCGGCAATATGGTTTCCATTGAGAACATCATTTCGACTGCGGAGCAAAATTCCGAGCCTTGTGTGGGGTTGTTACCATGAAGCATTTCATCGGCTCCGTAAAGTCCGTGAGGCATTCCATGATACAGACGCAAATCAGCCAATCCTTCTTTTACTGCATTTATGTACTTTGGTTGTTGATTTTGTTGATAATAAACAATTGGTTCCTTCATCGCCTGTGCAATATTCACACAATGAAAACTCCACTGTTTTGAAAGCTCACCGTTAAGAAAGGCATCTGTCCAGTTTACTGTTTGATAGTGAATAAGTTCAGCAAGATTCAGCAGAAATTTTTCACCGGTTAGGTTATAAAGCCAATACACAATCATCAGGTTATCACCACCCCTGTCTTTTCCCCAATGTGTCCAGTTATTGAGAGGTTTTTTCGGTAATTCCTGAAGTTGATATTGGAAATAGTTCAACATCAGCTTGATCACTCTCTGATCATTAGTTGCGGAAAAGTATTGTTGCAAAATCTTCAGCATTACCATTTTAGGCCACCAGTCCTGAGCGTTGGTGCGTTGTAATCCGGGTTCATTGGTTCTGTCAGTATCCGGACCAAAGTAGCCATCTGCCCTTTGGCTGTTGATAGCCCACTCTATCCAGGGTTTGGTTTTTTCAATCAATATCTTATCATTCAGGATATAAGCCAAAGGTAATAAACCGTCAATCCAGTAAGGGCCACGTTCCCAGACATCGCCGTCTCCGCCAAGCCACCCATTGCGTTTTCCCATTACCGGCTCATATATCTCATCGAGGTGACCTGTCATTCCGTTTTTTTGGCGTATTAACTGATCTTTAAGCCATCCTTGTGGTTGAATACTGCCCAGAGGAAGTTCCATGTAGGGCTTTTCCTTTAATGGCAGCCTGTTGTTCAAATAATATGATTCAGTTGATTGCTTCTGTCCATAAATTTGGGTTAAAGGCAAACAGATCAGCGTGACAAGGATAAATAATTTGATATTCATAAACAAAGTGCTAAAGTTTTCTCAAAAATAGTTATAAAAGTGATAATAACTGAATCTTTTATCTATTTAATCAATATCGGCCACACACCGGAATCCTACAGTAGCATTTCGTTCAAATCCTTCTGAAACCCGAAGCAGGAATTGCCTGTAATGCAACTCTCTGGGGCCGCCCTGAACATACCACCAGCTTGATGAAGGTTTGAAATAACTGCCACCCTTCAAAATGATGTATCGGTAACTTCCATTTGCATAGATGTCGTTGGTCAGTTGCCACACACAGCCAACCAAATCTTCCAATCCATAAGGATTTGCACCTTTGGGATATTGGCCAACGGCATAGAGTTTTCCATCTCCCAGATTACAATACATCGAATCAATTCCTGTAATATTTGAAACTGTTAATGTTCCTGTAATCACTTCCTGACCTCTTTTTATCGGAGTTTTTTGCATCCATGGCCATTCGTTGGCTTTCGATGTTTGTGCTGCATATTGCCATTCTACTTCTGTAGGCAATCGCTTGCCTGCCCATAATGTATATGCTTGCGCGTCTTCGTATGAAATATAAACTACCGGATAGTTTTCCTGCCCAATCGGTATCTTACCGTTATTCCAGTTTTTCAGGAAGTTAACATTGTCTTTTGGCTGAAATCCGGTTGCATCCAAAAAAGCTTTATACTGTTTGTTTGTCACGGGATGTTTATCCATAAAAAAAGTCGGAATCTCATAGGTTTTACCCTGATTTTCTTTTGGATAAGGTATAAAATCATCTCCATTTGTGGTTTTGAAAACTATTCTTCCGGATGGAATTTTAACCATGCCGGTTAGAGTTGAGTCTGATCCTTTTGTTTTTATTGATTCACTAATCAGACGAGGAGTACCAGGTGGGATTTCAATTACTCTTTCATCAAGCAGAATAGCTTTTTCAAAAAGTTGAATAACAAATCGTCCTTCAAAACGACCGAAATGCTGCATTAAACGAATCGTACTTTTCCCTGCTGGAAGAACTAATGGTTCCTTTTCATAGTCTGGGTCTCCTGCCCATATTTTGATTTCATCGCCTTTATTTGCCTCAACATAAAGTATATCGCTTTCGCGTGATACTTTGAGAAATTCAGGAAATGCGGCAATACAATCCACCTGACCTTCGTTATTTGTGCCTATCCACGATTTGTTAAAGGCATCTGTTTCAGCTTCGATAAGCCATGAGCCATTCACCGGTTTTGGTTCTTTTTCTTTATGACGCCAAATATCAACGAAGTGCCAACCGTTCTGCAGGCTTACTTCAAATAAATCACCTTTATATCCTTCGGGAATCAGGCTGTAAATAGTATAAATCGTTTTATTCTCAGTCTTCCAGTGATTGACCCAGACGTTATCACGTGTAGTAGGAATAAGTGGAATAAAATCTTTTGAAACAAAATTGAAAGTATTTTCCCTAAGGATGCGCGAGGTTCTGCCCAGATAGCGGTATTGTTCTTCAGCCCATTCGGGTTTTCCAGGTGCAAAAATGTTCATTTCAATTCCATAACCATTGAAAAAGGCTACGCTATATTCGCGTTTAATAGGTTCTTTGTATAGTTCTGCTACCCTGAAAATGGCAAATTCCGGTTTTATGAATTTGTTGAGGTTCAGCATCGGACAATAATAGAGTGCGTTGTGCACACGTCCTGAAACAATTCCCTCCATGTCGCGGGGTACCGACATTCCTTCGCTGTACATAATAACACCCTTGCGAACAGAGTCGGCTGCGTGTTGAAGCTCTTTGCTTGATTCTCCTTTGGTGTCCAACACAACCCCATCGGCACCTGTGGCAGCAATAATATTGGCCATTCCATGGATATGGCTTTCATTTCGTGTACTTTGATCCCAAGGATTGTAGCAGATAAAAAGACGTGATTTGTAGCTGTTACACATTTCTGCCAGTTTTTTAATTTGTGGCATACCCCCGGGTAAATCGCGAAATAAATCCCATTGGTTTCGTTGATCGAGACCCAGAGTAGGCCAGGTAGGCCAAATACCTATAAAATCATCACCTCCATACAATTTCTTTCCACGTTTTAAAAAATCCTCAAGATGAAATTTTCCATCTGTGTAGTCGTAATAGTAATCGTCCCAATTTTGTATAAGGTGCGAAATATAAGCATGGCGTGCCCATTTCAGATCGTTCCGTTCATACATTGAATTGTCAAATTTGCCTGGTTCAACATCGTATAACATTCTTTCCTGAAACATTATGCGAAGTCCTTCCTGCCATTCCCCTTCATAAAAATCTGCCCAAAGTGTATATTTAACTGAACCTCCTGGCATTAGTTCTGTTTCGAATCTGCGCCGTTTGCCGTTTTGAACAGGTTCTTTTGATCTTCGTACTAAGGCACAAACTTTTTTATTGTTGTTCAGTTCGACTGTCGAAAAGCCAAGTTCCCAGGCATTGTCAGGAACAATTACATTTATCGGCTCAACTCCCGGACGAAAAAGGTGAGTTCTGGATAGCCCGTTATCGCCTTTACCTGTAATATAAACCCTATTGTGAGACTGACCAAACGGCACGATGTTATGCAACAAAACTGTATCTTCTGAAATGTTTCGGAAGGTTAGGTAAGCCTTAATTCCAAAAGCATAATCCTGCGGTGCATATTCAATTTCAATTATTCCCTGAATTATCTGCTTCCTGTATATTTCAACAGTTTGCACTGTATTATATTGTTTTTCACCAATTTGAAAGGATACAAGGGGTAATTCTGACAGAGGTTTGAAAGTCTTGTTAAATGATTCAACCCGAATTCCTCTCAGGCTTGAAAGTTCAATTGATTTGAGTTCCTGAGCAATAACAAAATCAGTGATCAGTAAAATGAATATTATTAAGCAGACGAACAGGTATTTGGGCTCTTGTTTCGACATTTTGACTTTTCAGTTTATTTCTCAAACGAAAGATAATCGAGGCCGAAGAACGCTTTTCCTTCAGGTAGTCCCTGATTGGCAATTTCAATTCGAAGCCGGTTTTCGCCTTTACTTAAAGGTTGCTTTCCCAAATTCATTACTTTGACAGCTATTGTTTTGTTATAAAAATTAAAAGTGCCGGGAAGCAGTTTTCCGTTTAAATAAATTCTGAATATTCCGTAATCGGGTGCAATAGTGAAATATGCCATAATATTCGTTTGGATTTGTTCGTCCGAAAAAAAGGAAAGTTCCAGTTGATCACCCTTTTTACCTCCTGTCCAAAACGACTGAAAGTTATTACTCCATCCGTAAATTGATGAATTCTGAAAACTTAAATTTCCTCCTGAAACTGATGACAGAACCATGTTTTCGCCTTCGATCTTACCGTTGTTGATTTTCGGAGAAATAATATCGCTTCGTTTAAGAGCAACCTGAGCTTTTACTCCGTCTGTGTCAGGCTCGATATTACTTTTTCCGCCCGGCAATACATACCAGAACGTTACAGGTGCAAAATTTATTGTGGCTTCTCTTACCCAGTGCCACATTTCAATATCGAATTTTATGGATGAAGTAAAAGGGATGTTATCTAATCCGCGATACCTAATATTAACTGTATAGCCGGGCCAAAAATTGCCGCTTCCATCTGGCTGGGCTATAAAAGGGTGATTGGCAAATTTTTCGGGACGACACCAGGCATAACCGTAATAATCTTCGGAGCCGGTGCCTATGTGTGAAGGAAAAGTTTCACCGTTGACATAAACCTTCTCATCGCCTTCACCCCACCATGCATAAACGGTGTTAAAAAGGGTAATAGCATCGCCAACATAAACACCTTTACCGGTGAGTGCTACATAATTCACATCAAAAGGCTCAATTATCCCATTACTTACATTCTTTTTACCGGTTTTAAGATGGGTAAACTGATGCCAGGATGTCCCAAAGTGCATCGAATTACTGGTCCATTTCCAAGGTGCGGAAAGTATTTCACCGTCAGTGATTTCCACCTCTTCCAATCCCATGTTGTGAATTTTAATTTCCGCAGTTTTTTTGAAAGGCATAACCCAATATCCACAAAGAGTACCATCAGGATTAACAGATGAATACCAAGTGTTTGAATATCGAAATTGATAACCGGTACCGAAGAAGTCGCCTAATGGACACCAAACAGTACGATCTCCATCAAATATTATTTCAATAACCGTTGTGCGAAGTGACTGTGGATCGATAAGAGGATTTACTTTCAACTTTATCATTCTGATGGCCTGACTTCCGGTGAATGTCTTGGATATAGAACCTCCGGGTGCTATTTTACCTGATACTGAACTTGATTCTGTTGCAATTTTGTCTATCCCACGATCACGGATTTTGAGTAATCTTTGCACATTTTCGAGGGTTGACGATGCCTTGGTGAGTTCATCGAATGAAAAAGTGGTAACTTTCGTATTTGAAGGGTATGTACGGTAATTGACATTGTAATACACAGCTTCACCACCTTTTTTAGCACCCGGATCCTTTATATTGTCACTTTGGTATGTTATTTTACAATTTGAAGAATATGGCAGTGGCAAATACAGATTGTGACCACGCCTTTCATATTTGGTAGAGTCTGACACCGATGAAGCAAGCGGTTCACCTGTTAACAGTTTGCCACTCAGAACATCAAAAGCGGTTCCTTCGATTGTTGGCTTGTCTTGATTATCAAAATAAATTCGTAAAATTCCTCGTCCCGAATTTTCACCCGCAAAAGTCATCCAGAAACGGACTATTGCACCTGGTCCCTTGGCATCGAACATTACATATTCGGTTCTGCCTGAATTCTTTTCTGTACGTATAAACATTGTACGGTCGGCATTTGCAAACCATGACGGATCTCCTGGCTTTGTTGTTTCCCTGTCGTAACTGCTGAACTGCTTCAGTTCAAAAGGAGGATCGGGAAAGCTGGCTAATGACTCGCGATTTGTCATTTCACAAAGCAACGATTCAATGTTTATCTGCTTTTTTAAACAAGAGGACATGACTGTCAGAACAATGAGAAAATAAAGAAATTGTTTCATATTGTAATATTTAAACATAAAATTCTTACATCCTGAATTCGTGTGCAGTATTGATTGCAGCTTTGAGATTTTCGATAGGTATTTTTCGGTCAACCGTACAATTGCCACTTAAAATGACATTTGCGGGTGCATTTTTTAGTGCTTCCATTGTCACTTTTTTTATTTCCTCCGGCGTACCGGTTGTCAAAATGCCATGCCTGTCAAGGCCACCCATTACAGGACGTTTAAAAATTTCGGATGCCTGCAATAACGATAATGGTTTCTGGTCGGCAGTCAGAGGAACATTAACTACTTGTCCCGGATAGTCATGAAAACGAGAAGCAAAGCCTTCGTAGGAACCTTCGTAGTCGCAAATGTGCAAAATATTAAATGGGACAAGCTGCGACACCTCTTTATAAAGTATCATATCATAATTTTTGATGGTACGGTTAAAAAGTGATTGGTCAGCAACTCGGTTTGTCTCACCTCCCTGTGTACAGGTGTAAAAGCCATCAACTCCTAAACGTGCGGCTGCATGAACAAAATTCATGATTGAAAGGGTGATATTTTCCATTCCACGGCAAACTGACTCTGCATCTTCCTTAACATGTTCAACCAATAACTCCCATGGTATTGCTTGTTTGGCCATCTGGTATGGCGAATACAATGTTTGGAGAATCAGAGCTTCCGACTTTGCTTCTTTTATAAGAGACTTAAGAAGATATAGAGCAGGTTCAAACCATTTTTCAGGAAGAATTGGCATCATACTCCAGTCCTTTGCTGTTTTTATCTGATCGTTTTTAGGAAGTCCCTGTTCATCAAACTGAATTTTGACGAAATCCATTCCTGTTGCGTGGAAATAATCAAGATGGGCTTTAATGGCAGCATCTCCTTTTACTCCAAAGTGCATGAAAAATCCGGCAGGGATGTAATTTGGGATGCCTGACATATCAAGTACCTGCATCATCAAATCGCGCTTCGATTTAACTACCCCTGATGGCCTGATTCCTTTTGAAAATGCCTGTACGGTATCCATTTGGTTATTCGCAAAAACAGATGGTAAACCGCCTAAAATCCCTATAGAGGCAAGTGATGCCCCTGTTAAAAAATCTCTTCTTGATGTTTTTTCCATGTTGATTGATTTTTTGTAATAATCTTAAATGTTTCGTGCCTATTGAGAATATTGATTATGGATTGGGTTTTTCGCTGCCAATCGTGGTTCGAAAACCCATCCACAATAAGCAATTTTATTTCATGAGTCTTTTTTTATCTGAACCATAAGCGGTTACGGCAAAAAACAGGATTATTGAGCAGGTTATCAATATCCTGAAATCGAATGAATTAAGCTCCCTGAATATCGAACTAAAAGATAATAAACGGTTTATAGTTTTCATAATTTTGATAAATAAATGTTAATTGCTTCTGATGTAAAAAGAAAACAGTTGTAAAGAAAAGTTCTTCAACTGCCATATTTGAAGTTGGTAACAATACAAGCCTAAAGAACCAGTCTATGGCAACAAAGTTAGGTAAGAAATCAGAACTACCAATTTAAACTGATTATAGATTTGATATATTTGGTATTCAAAATCAAATCACATTGAAATATAAAGGCTGCCCCTTTAATGAGACAGCCTTCAATATTCAATTAATCTTTACTTTCTTACAAATAATTTGCTTCAGCTTCCTTCTCTCGATCAACTGTAACAAGAGTAGCTCCCAATACTTTAAATTCACCAAGATTCGTATAATTAACACCACCCGGATTAGTCAGGATTCGGCATCTTATATATGATGATTTTATAGGTTTGGTAACCAATTGTTGAAACATTGAAGCAACAGGATCAACAGCGAGATTTGGAAGAGAGGTCCATTGAGTAGTCCATGTTATACCATCGGTACTTTTTTGAACGTCCCATTGATTTGGCCGAGGCCCCGTGGTTGTACTTTGGCGCATCCAATATTGAAAACCGCCAAATAAAACATCAGTGCCAAAGGAAATCTGAATCCAGTGCGGCAATGGAGCTGTTGCACCAGACCAGGCAGAATGCCAATATGTTGCAATGTTTCCATCAGTAAGATTTGCTTTAGGTCCTTCGGATGTCTCCTGAGTAAAGGTTCCTATCATGGCATCTGTCAGAGGCAAATTGGTATATGTGTAGGTTGTATCAATAGTCCTGCGAATTGGTTTAACCGGTCCGGCAGACAGGATAGCACCACCAACATCATTTTTATTGAAAGCCTGTACTTCAAATGTATAATCAAATTTGTTAAGCAATCCTGTAATCAAACAAGTATCAGAATATGTGCTCGCATTAGTTTTAATGACTCTACCATTTTTCAGATATCTCACCTGTATGTACCGCATGTTGGTATCAGAGGGTAATACCCATTTTACAACAACTCCACCCACCCGTGGAGAACTGGTAATACTTGAAACAGAGTTTGGTATTGGGAGATCGTCCTTTTGACATCTGCTAAGAATCAGAAACGCGAAAGAACAAAGTATTAAATAGGTGATATTTTTCATCTGCTATTAATTTAAATGTTTAACAAAAAATTACCATAATGGATTTTGGGTAAGCCTTTTATTCTTATCAATTTCTGATTGCAGAATTGGCATAAAGTACATTTTATTGTTCCAGTATCTGGTTTCAAAAACATAGTTTTCATTCCAGAACCCTGCTGCATCGGTTTTGTTGATATCCATTCCATGTTTGTCGCCTCCCTCTCTTTCGGCATCCAACCACCTGCGGTTATCAAAATAACGATGTCCTTCAAAAGCAAGTTCAACTCTTCGCTCACGATGGATCAGTTCTCTAAGTTTTGGTATTGTCAATGGAATAACTGCAGTGGCATAAGCATCTTTAACACGTGGAAGTTTAACGCGGTCGCGGATTTTATCCCAAGCATCAAACATTTCTGTATCAGTTAGCGGATCAACGCCTTTTGCAACATCGTTCTCGAAAGAGGCTTCAACAAAGTCCAATAATAATTCAGTATATCTGAAAATTGGTACGCCATAATCACCGAGTGCAGTACCGGTAACATTACGGGCAGTCCATTTGATTGCCTGGAATCCGTTGATTGAGTAGTCACGTCCGGTTTTTGATTTAAAGCCATCCTGACCATCATAGTAAGGGCGGAAGAAATTCTTTGCATCGGTAGCGTTATTGGCCCATTTCGAATTGATTACCTCCTTGCCGCCTTCCATCATTGCGTAATTATACTGGCCGGGGAAAAGGATGTTGGCATAGAACCGTGGGTCACGATTACGGAATTTGTTGTAAATTTTTATTGCAAAACCACCCGAGGAATAAGAATAGAAACCGGTAGCTGTAACCCATTGAGAATCATCTTCGGGTAGAAGCCCTTTTGCTGTAAAATACTCATTCACATGTTCAAGTGTTGGACAAATACCACTGTACCACGACCAACTGATAGGCATTGCGTGTTGCATAAATTGAACAGATGACTGGTTTTGTTTATAGAAAATACATTCTACACTTGGTTCGCCACCTCTTGTGTAGGTAAAGATTTTTTTATAAGCTTCGAGACCGGGAGTTATTGCCGGTGCTGTTGCAGTTCCCAAATACAGGCCGTATCCTCCGGTTGCGCCAAGAGTCATTGCATCTTTGGCATAATCTCTTGCCTTTTGCCATTTCGTGGCATCTAAAGTGGGATTATTTAAATCAGCACCCTTGTCATCTTTTATAACCAATTCAGTGTATTTCTTACCGGAAGTGGGGTTTGTCAATCCGTTATAAAGCGGACTGGCGGCATAAAGAGCTAAACGCGCCCTTAGAAAAAGAGCTGCGGTAGCGTTTGCGCGCCCTGCTCTATCGGGAATGCTGTAGGTTACATCTAATTTTTTTGACGCTGCAACACATAAGCTATCAATGTAACTAACTATTGTATTTACACTTGAGCGGGGAACACCTTCGGTCATAGAGGCATCCAATTCGGCACCGGTATATGCTTTTTTGATCAATGGAACCGGGCCATACTGTTGAAGTAACAGAAAATAATAGTAACCTTGCAGAAATTCGGCTTCCCCTTTCCACCATGTACGCTCCTGCTCAGTCAGTTTTTCGTCTTTACATTCGTTTATTCTTGCAAGGAAATACTGGCTCGATCGGATTACATTGTAGAGACCGGCCCAGTTATTGTAAATTGCATTTCCCGGACTGTATCCACCAATATCCTTTACAAAAGGTGAATAATTCGACCAGTTTAAGTCACATTCATCGGCAGCTAAACCCGGAGCATTCATAAATTCAATCGCGCTGGGATAATACGCATAAATCTGTGTCAATACTTTGACTACGTCATCCTTTGAGCTAAAGAGAACGGTCTCATTTAGTTTTTCACTTGGTACCTGGTCAAGATACTCATTGCAGGAGAAAAAGGAAACGACCATCAATGTTATTAATGAAATTTTAGTAATTTTCATGTTCTCAGTTTTTAAAATTTAATATCGATTCCAACGTTCAATACTCTCTGGATAGGATAGTATATCCCGGTTGCATTCTTCGATTCGGCATCCCACCATTTGAAGGAGGATAAAGTCAGCAAATTCAATCCGTTGGTATAGATTCTCATATTTTTAGCGTGTACCCTTTTCGATATGCGATCAGGAAGCGTATAACCTAATTCCGCTTGTTTTAGCCTGAGGTAACTGCCATTTCGTAACCAGAAAGTAGATGCAACGTAGTTATTGTTCTGAGGGCCAACGCCTAAGCGCGGAAATGATGCTTTTAGATTTTGATTTTCAGTACTCCAATGGCTATCGTTCATGAAAGTAAAAACATTTCCACGATTGACTTCACCAAAGGCTTTGGGAGAAATCATAAACGAAACTTCAGTAGCTCCCTGCAACAGGAATGAAATATCAAATCCTTTGTAACTTATACTTGAACCGAAGCCATAAGTCATTCGCGGTACAGTTGGATTACCGATATAGACCATATCGAAATTGTCAATCTTGCCATCAAGGTTTATGTCACGGTACTTAATATCACCCGGATTACTTGAACCAAGGAATATCTGACTTGGACTATGAGCAATTTCAGCATTATCAATAAACAAACCTTCAGAAATATAACCATAGTTTGCGTTAACATTCTGACCTATCCTTGATTGATATTCATATCGGGGTATTGCATCGCCATTTGCCAATATTTTATTGTCAGCATAAGTAAAAGTACCTTTGAAGGTTACGTTCAAATCTTTATTGACTTGGTGTGCGAATTCAAGGAAACCATCCATACCCTTATTTTCCATTTTACCAACGTTCGCTGATGGAATAAGGGTTGAAAACCCATAAATACCGGGAGTCTTATTAAGTGCGGTCCATATATTGGTACGAACCTCCTTAAATATATCAAAATTTAATGTAAAGCTTTTCAGGAAATGCATTTCAGTTCCCAAGTCTGTTTTTGTTGCAGTTTCCCATGTTGCATCCGGATTTCCATAATAGGTAATGTCAATACCTGCTCCGGAGCCATAACCATATCCATTGTTCGTACCGAAACCTACATTTGTTGAAGTTGTCTGAACACGAGTTATATAACTGAAACGGTTACCGGTCTGATCGTTACCAACCTGGCCATTGGAAAAACGGATTTTCATAAAATCAATTACAGGCAGCATAAATGACATGAATTTTTCTTTAGTAGGTACCCAGCCAAAGGCATAGGATGGGAAAAAACCAAGACGTTTTCCTTTAGCATAGTTTTCAGATCCATTATATCCAAAATTATACTCTACCATATATTTTTCCTGATAA
>CAILKW010000780.1 GCA_903834845.1 uncultured Bacteroidia bacterium
ACAGGGAAAAATTATACATGGGTTTACACCTATACTATCAGTGCTCCGGTAGTTACTATGCCGACTGGAGGTGCTTCTAGAGTTTCGTGTGCAGCTCTTGCTGTTGCTCCATCTACTCCCGCATTAACGGATAATTGCGGAAGGAATCTCACAGTTTCTGCTCCGGTTATTTCTCCCGATCCCGTGTGTTCTGGAATTAAAACATACACTTACATTTATACCGACTGTGCCGGAGTTCAATATCCGTGGGTTTACACATATACTATAAGTGCTCCGACAGTGACTATGCCTGCAAATGGTGCTTCAACTGTTTCTTGTATTGCTGATGTTGCTTTACCAACAAATCCAAAAATAACTGATAACTGTGGAAGGAATCTAACTGTTTCTGCCCCGGTAATCTCACCCGATCCTGTGTGTTCGGGAACAAAAACATACACTTACACTTATACGGACTGTACCGGAATTACATATCCCTGGGTTTACACATATACTGTAAGTGCTCCGGTAGTGACTATGCCTGCGAATGAAGCTTCAACTGTTGCTTGTCTTGCTGAGATTGTTTTACCAACAAATCCCAAAGTAACAGATAACTGCGGAAGGAATCTAACAGTTTCTGCTCCGGTAATCTCACCCGATCCTGTTTGTGCCGGAACAAAAACATATACTTACACTTATACCGACTGTGCAGGAGTTACATATCCATGGGTTTACACATATACAATCAGCGCACCGATAGTAACTATGCCAACAAATGGTGCTTCAACTGTTGCTTGTCTTGCTGAGGTAGTTTTACCATCTAATCCAAAAGTAACAGATAACTGCGGAAGAAATCTTACAGTTTCTGTTCCGGTAATATCACCCGATCCTGTATGTGCCGGAACTAAAACATACACTTACACTTATACAGACTGTATAGGAGTAACATATCCCTGGGTTTACACATATACAATCAGTGCTCCGATGGTTACTATGCCATCTGCCGGTGCCTCCACTGTTTCTTGTGCAACTCTTGCTATTGCTCCTTCTGCTCCATTAGTGACAGATATTTGCGGAAGAAATCTTACAGTTTCTGCTCCAGTAATTTCTCCCGACCCTGTGTGTGCCGGAACTAAAACATATACTTACACTTACACCGATTGCACGGGGAAATATTATACATGGGTTTACACCTATACTATCAGTGCTCCCGTAGTTACAATGCCACCTGCCGGTGCTTCTACGGTATCATGTGTGACACTTGCGGTTGAACCTGCAGCACCTTCTATAACGGATAACTGCGGGCGAAACCTAAATGTTTCTGCTCCAACTATTTCGCCTGATCCTTTGTGTGGAGGTATCAAAACCTACACATACACTTATACAAATTGTACAGGTCAGAATTATTCTTGGATATATACTTACACCGTCACACCACCCGTATTATCAATAACATGTCCATTGACACAAGTCCTATGCGAAGCACCTTCCAAATTATATACTATTCCACCAGTAATAGCCTCAGATAATTGTAGCAGCAATTTGACAATTACTTTCCGGATTACCGGAGCAACTTCAAGAATTGGAACAGGAAATGATGCAAGCGGTATTTTTAATCCCGGACTATCAACAATAACTTGGACTGCAATATCAGCATGTGGCAATTCTTCTTTGTGTACTTCAACAATTTCCATCAATTCTGTTGCGGCACCAAAGGCAAAAATAATTCAACCAACTTGTATTCTTCCTGAAGGAATGATTACTGTTACAACTCCCGCTGAAGGTTCAGGTTTTAGTTACAGTATTGATGGAGGTACTACATGGGATAAAATTGCTTCCTTTACAGGACTGGTTCCTTCCAACTACTATCTAATTGTGAAGGAGACAGCTACAGGATGTATTTCTCCACCAACATTAGTAACCATCAATACAATACCGGATACTCCAAACGGAATCAAAACCATAGTTAGTGATGCAACCTGTGGTATTGCGAATGGTTCAGTATCTCTGGGAATTGTAACAGGAGGTACGTCACCATATTCTTATTCGTTTGAGTCAGGTGCGTTTACATCAACAGTCGCTTATAACGGACTGCCTGCAGATATTTATAATATTGTAGTAAAGGATTCAAATGGTTGTACTTTCTCCGCTTCGGCAACAGTAAATAATATCAACGGTCCAACGGCTATCGCAACAAAGGTGACTGATGCAAGTTGTGGAAATGACAATGGGACATTAACGTTGGGATTTGTTTCTGATGGTACAGCCCCATATTCATATTCAATTGATGATGGGATATTTACGCCATATTTGACATACTCCGGTCTAACCGCAGGTATTCATACTATAGAAGTAAAAGATGCCAACGGCTGTATCCTTCACAGTCCTGCTACTGTTAATAAGATTCCAGTTCCAACTGCGGCTCTCAGCGGAAATGCAACAATCTGTGATGGCTCTACCCACAGGTTATCTATAACCTTAACTGGGACAGCCCCATGGGATATTACTTATACTGATGGAACAAAATCATATTCACTGACAAATATTGTGAGCTCACCGTATCTTTTCGAGGTATCTCCATCAGTAAACACAACCTATACACTGACAACAGTAAGTGATGCAAACTGTAAAGGAACAGTAAGCGGATCTGCAAACATCAAAGTATCTCAACAGATTATCCCATCTTTTGATGTAATTGCTCCATTATGTCGAAATTCTGTGCCCCCTTTACTGTCTGGAACTTCAACAAACGGAATAAAAGGAACGTGGAGTCCGACAACAATAAGTACCTCAACAGTTGGAACTGAGACTTTTACTTTTACTCCGGATACAGACCAATGCGCAAAAACGATAACAAAAAATATCACTGTTGTAGATCTTCTTACCCCGATGTTTACACAAATTGGGTCAATATGTAAAAATTCTTCGCCTCCTGTACTTCCTGCCACATCAACAAACGGCATCAAAGGAAAATGGAGTCCCTCAACAATTAGTTCTGTAACGGCTGGAACGGCAATCTATACTTTTACGCCAGATCCCGGTCAGTGTTCAGCCTCGGCAACTATGAATATCACAATAGATGACCTTATTAACCCGATATTTACACAAATATTATCACTTTGTCAAAACTCGGTACCTCCGGTATTTCCAGCCACTTCAACAAATGGCATTAATGGAAAATGGAGTCCGGCAACAATCAGCACGACCACAATAGGCTCAGCATCTTATACTTTTACACCCGATGCAGGTCAGTGTTCATTAGGAACAAAAATGGTAATCAACACCAATAAACAAAATATTCCTCTATTTACAACTATAGGTACATTGTACCAAAACACTACACCTCCAATTTTGCCAACTACATCAATCAATGGCATTGGTGGAACATGGAGTCCTTCAACGATCAGCACGGCAACAGCCGGCAAAACAACTTATACATTCACTCCTACAGACCCTTGTGGAACTATTGTAACCATAATTGTCTCTGTTGAGATTAAAGCGGTGATTGCCGGTGCAACACTTATTGGGGCTTGTCAGCAGGCACAGCTTGATGCATCAAAATCAATTGGCAACATTGTAAAATATGAGTGGTCTCTTCTTGGGCAGGGTGGAGTTTTAACTCGCCAGTCGGGTATTTATACCGAATTCCTTCTATCTCCAGATTACACTGGATTGTTACCAACTAATTTTAGTGTTAAACTGACTGTTACCGACAATCTTGGTAACACTGGTAGTGATATTATAACAATTAAAATTGATCGTTCACCTATTGCAGAAGTTTATTCGTCAGGAAAACTTGAAAAAGATGGAAGCATGATTGTTGATGGCTCAATATCTACGGGTACAGGGTTGAATTACAGGTGGTTTACAAATCAAGGTAATATAATAGGGTTCGATAATAAACCCACTGTCAATTTATTCGGAGCAGGCATTTATTCACTTCAAGTAACTGATATTTATGGATGCCAGTTTACAAAAACTTTTAAATTCCCATTAGAGAATCATGAAATCGTTGCCAGTCCCGATTATGCAAGAATTTCATGGGCTCAGGACACAACTCTCAATGTTTTAGGAAATGACAGGTCAACTGTTAAAATTAATTCCGGTTCAGTTCGGATAATCACTCTACCTATGCTGGGTGGAGTTATAGTAAACACCAATGGAACAATTACTTATTCGCCACATGTAAAACAACCGGGGCGTGATCAATTTGTTTATGAAATGTGCGATGTATTGAATTTCTGTGATTCTGCCTTGGTGACAATAGATATTTATAATAGTGGAGTAACAACCTCAGAAGGTTTTTCACCTAATGGGGATGGACAGAATGAGTACTTTGTGTTCGTAGGACTTCAAAACTATCCCAAATCACAACTTTATGTTTATACCAGAGCGGGTCAATTAGTTTACTCCAGTTTGGACTATCAAAATGACTGGGATGGCACAACCATACAAAACAATATAGCAAATCAACAGCTAACTCCTCCCGGAACCTATTACTACATACTTAAATTAGGAGATACTAATCGTTATTTAAAAGGATTTGTTTACATCGGATATTAGTTTACGAATACAATCTTTCATCTTAAAGTTACCGGAATGTTAATTTTGTATTTTATTTCATTTCTTGAGGATTATTTTTATCTTACAAAACCTGATTTTTCTCCAAAATTTTCCTGTAACCGGTCATTAATTCCCGTTTTAAAATTAGAAAAAAACATATAAACAGATTAAACCTTACGCTATAACGACCATTATTATAGGCATTTACACTGTTTTAAAACATATTCCAAAACTTTTTTAACATTTAATTGTAAAATAACTAACTATATTTGCACTCGGGTGACTAAACCTATCAATCAAATCAATACAAATTATTTTACGTGTGTAAACTATTTCTTTACTGTGTTGTTACAACTGTAAGATATTTTATCTATCTTTGTGCTAAGTAAAATTATTTAGGCTTGAAAATATCCAAAGTACAATTATTTTACTTTTTATGAAAGTTTAAAGTGAAAAAAGATATATTCAATATTATTCTGATTGCACTTATTTTAAGTGTTACATTTGGCTCGACAAGTCAGGTCGAAGCTCAATGTACCATAAATAAATCTAATTGCCCCCCATCAGATCTCATAACTACAAATGCCAATACCGTAGTAAACGGCGTATTAGGTGCTGTAGTAACATGGACACCGCCAACTTTTTCACTTTCGTGCCCAAGCGAAGTAGGTACAGGTTTCGCCTTTGTGACCTCTTTTGACCTTCCTGAATCGCAAAATGGCTGTTGGGATTACAATAAAGTACAGCGAATAGGTACTGCTGGTGGCAAATTAAGGCTTTGGCAGTCCACAGGAACAGGAAACACTTCTTTCACCACTCCTTCATTTTTCCTACCTACGACTGCAACAAATGGTTCGATGACAATTACAAATGGTAGTGGAGAACCTCTTACTTGTAACGTTTATCTCGTCAATCCAGATGGAACTCTTTCCGCAATAAATACTACCTTTTCTATCAACGGATCAGCAATTTACAACTTCTCTATTACTCCTGCACAAGCCGGAATTTATCGTTTGTTTTTTGAGTTTACAGGTAATGGGAGCAACAAAGACGACATTGAGTTATTGAAAATCAATGCTTTACTTTACGGGACTTCATGTGCCGGAGATATCAATTTCTATACTGTTTCAACTAATACTCCCGGGAATTTTTTCCCAGTTGGCTCAACTCCGGTAACCTATACAGCAACTTGCAACAGCTGTACTCCTGTAATTTCGGAAACTTGTACATTTAATGTTATAGTAAACGGAGTAACAGCCTCTTCTTCTAAGTCTAATGCTGACTGTGGATTAAACAACGGAATAATAACAATCACAGCAACCTCCTCAAACACTTCACCAGTTTTCCAATATAACTTGAATAATACCGGTTGGGTAAATTTTTCAACTCCCGGAACAATAACCGGATTAAACCAGGCAACTTACAGTGTTGATGTAAGAGACTATTTTTCAAATATTTCAGGCTGCCAATTGTTGACTCCGCTCTCGGTAATTGTTGGCCGGAATATTGATGTTACAAAACCGCTAATCACTTGTCCAGCACCGAGAAGCATAAATGGCTGCAATGTAAGTGACATTACTGTTGCCAATACCGGTCTTGTTTATTCTTCTACTCTGCAAACAATAACTTCAGCTCAATTTACAACAACAGGTGCATCAGCAACCGACTCTTGTGGAGTAACTTCTTGGAAATATCAGGATTCTCAGTCAGGCACAAGCCCCATTATTGTTTCGCGTACATTCACAGTAACCGACAATAGCGGTAATACTTCTTCATGCACTCAAACTATTACTATAAATCCAGTGGTTTTAAGCGCAAATATAATCTCAACAAATGTTACATGCAACGGAGCAAATAACGGCAGCGTTACTATCAACGGAGTAACAAGCGGTTCAGGCACTTATGAATACAGTATAAACGGAGGCAGTAACTGGCAATCGGGCAATAGCTTTACAAATCTTTCTAATGCCACATACAATGTTGTGATTCGCGATATAGTGCCTACAAGCTGTATCAGTACTTTGAACAGTTCTCTTGTTATTACCCAGCCATCAGTTTTAACAATCAGTGCTATTTCAGCTAATACCCCTATTTGTCAGGGATCAACATTAAACCTTACAACTACACCAACAGGAGGCACACTGAGTTACACATATCTCTGGAACGGGCCAAACAGCTTTACGTCCAATACTCAGAATCCGATAATTACAAATGTATTACTTTTAAACTCAGGGACGTATTCCGCTACCGTTACAGATGCGAACGGATGCACAACATCAGCGAATACTACTGTAAGTGTCAACCTTACTCCTACAGTAAACCATCCTGCTGACCAAATCGTATGTAATGGTAGTCCAATATCCGCAGTTTCTTTCTCAGGAACTGCCACAACTTATAACTGGATTAACGACACTCCGTCAATAGGTCTGCCAGCATCAGGGTCAGGCAATATAGCTTCATTCACAGCAACAAATACAGGAACAACTAATTCACTTGCTACTATTACCGTAACTCCAATTTATTCTGCCGGAGGACTTGATTGCCC
>CAILKW010000781.1 GCA_903834845.1 uncultured Bacteroidia bacterium
TAAAACTGCTCAGGCTTTTCGTCCTCATGTTATGGATATGTTTGAACCACAGGATCATCCTAACGATTTCCTATATCCTGGCGGCCCTCCTATTCCACCTTATGATGTAGCGGGATGGACTTTGGCATACCAAATGGGAGTAAAGTTTGACCGAGTCATCAATAGTTTTGAAGACTCTTTCCAGCGTATCCCTTATGGAGAAATACAACATTTCACCAAAGAAACAATTACTGGTAAAGCCGGAGCAGGATACGTTATCAGTCCTCATATCAATAATGCATTCATCGTTGTAAATGACCTTTTAAAAGCGCAAATTCCGGTTTATCGTTTAACGGAAGCATTGAGAAAATCTACAGATTCAGAACCTGGAATGTTCTATATTCCCAAATCAGTAAAGGCCGGATTAATTCTTGCTAATTCAGCGTCAGATTATGGTGTTAAGGTTACAGGCATAAACAGGCATCCCACAAACGCAGTAAAAATTGTACCCACTCGTATTGCAATCTGGAACAAATATGGAGGATCAATGCAGGCAGGCTGGATAAGCTGGATAATGGAACAATACCATTTCCCTTTTGAAATGGTGTATTTGCAGCAAATTGATTCGGGTAGATTACGCGAAAAATACGATGTAATCATCTTCGCATCAGGGGCAATACCTACAGTAAAAAAAGTTAATGATAGTATTGATTATAAGAATTTTCAGGATTCACAGCCTAAAGTTGAAGAAATACCCGAAGAATATCGTGGGTGGATTGGCAAAATCACAGTCGAAAAATCTATTCCACAACTGCAAAAATTCCTTGAGGAAGGAGGCGTAATAGTAGCATTGGAAAGCAGTACCAATCTGGCTTATCATCTAAAACTTCCTGTAAAGAATGCATTATTAAAAATTAACGACAAAGGTCAGGAAGACGAATTGTCAGGAAATGAATATTTCATCCCTGGAAGTCTTGTTACAGCCGATCTTGATACTACCGAATCGGCTAACTGGGGAATGTCGGCAAAAAGTGATTTCAATTTTGATCATAGTGCAGTCTTTAAACTTGAACCCGATGCTGCTGCGAAAGGGACAAAAAAATTAGTCTGGTTTTCTAATGATGCTCCTCTACATAGTGGCTGGGCTTTAGGGCAAAAATATCTAAAGAATGGTGTCTTGGCGTTTGTAGCACCTGTTGGGGCAGGGAAACTATACGCATTCGGATCGGATATTGTATTCAGAGCTCAATCGCATGGTACATTCAAACTACTATTTAACCAGCTTTACCAAAGAAACAGCTGCACTAAAGTTGTGAAAGGGGATAAAAAATGAATAGAATATTACCATACATTTTCCTGATAGCAGTATTAACAAGTTCAGTAAGTATTACAAAGGCACAAATTGGTTTTGATCCGAATTTGTTTTTTGGGAAGGAGGAAATCACAATTGTGGTAACAGATTCGGGCTTGGGAGGACTGTCGGTGATGGATGATATTGCCAAAAAACTGAAGACATCAGGTTGCTTTAAAAAAGTCAGTTTAATATTTGTAAATGCCCTGTTCGATGCTAATACCGGTTATAATACTTTGCAAACCAGACAAGAAAAAATCACAATCTTCAGCAACGTATTGACATCCATCGAAAAACGTTTTAAACCCGATGCAATCCTTATCGCATGTAATACACTGTCTGTCATCTATAAAGAAACCGATTTCGTAAAACAATCAAAAACTCCGGTAATTGGAATAGTTGAGTCTGGAGTCAAACTAATGGCTGAGAAACTAAAAAGTGATAACAACTCGAATGTGATAATTTTCGGAACTGAAACAACCATTGAAGAGGGAAGCCATAAAAAGGCACTATTGGCATTAAAAATAGCGGATGAAAGAATTATTACCAAGTCATGCCCACAGCTTCAATCATATATCGAACAAAACCCTGCAGGAGAGGAGACTGAAATGTTGATAACTGTATATCTGAATGAGGCATTGGAACAGCTTCCTGAGAAAAACGGAAATATTTACCTAAGTTTGAATTGCAGCCATTTCGGTTATTCTTATAATCTTTGGAAAAAAGCATTTGCCAATACACCTTATAAATCAGGAGAAATTCTGGATCCAAATTCCATTATGGGAGATTTCCTTGTTGATAAAAAATACCGGAACAGAAATTCAGGTACAGAAATTTCTTTTCTCGTAGTTTCAAAAGTAAAACTTCTTAATGAAAATGCAATGGTCAGTATTTTTAGTGAAAAAACACCTGAATTAGCCTCCGCCATACAAAACTATCATCTAATTCCTGACTTGTTTAATTAGCCTTTTATGAATTTTCCTAAAATATATAACCGTGTTTTTGTATATGCCATCATATTCACTGTAAGTGTGACAATCGCGGCCATTTTTGTTTATGCCTCCCTTTCAAAATGGCAAAATACAATGGTTGAGAAAAACAAACTTATTTGCGAACAATATGCCGGTAAATTGTATGTTTCAGCCTTTTATTATATCAATACATTGGGTTACAAAGGATTATTAAATAATAAAAATCTTTCATCTTCTGAATTAAAAACTATTGACCAAACATTAAAAAAACTATCGGATGAAGAGCTTAAAGTGCAGACCGGACTTGAAGGGGGTTTTTATTTACTTGGGTCGGATGAGTTTTATGGATATTCTTTTCCAACTTCGCCCCCACCTGTTCCTGTATATGGGCCTCCGCCACGGTCATACAATATTATAAAAACCCAGTCTTTAAAATGTATAGAAGAAAATCGCCTAATTATCAGCTTACATGCTTTTAATGCTGCCCTTTTCCCATTAGTTACCAAGCCAATAACTTACAATTCAAAGGTGGTTGGTGTTGTCTGGGTCAGGATACATATCGAAAATGAATTACCAATCATAAAATTAAAGCAGGTAGTCAATGTGTCTGCGATTATTTCAATTCTGGGTTTTCTTATTTTGATGCTTATATCTGCTTTGTGGGGTGGCGAGATAAAGGGAATAAGAACGGAAATGGAAAATATCCGACACAATCCGGCTTTTCGCCTCCGAAAACGATGGGGAATATTCGGATACATTTCATCGAATATAAACGATATGTTAGACACGATTGAAAAGGAAAACAAAAAACGACAGAAACTGGAACGGCAACTTAATCAGCAGGAGAAATTAGCTTCATTAGGAAATATGATCGCAGGAGTGGCTCATGAAGTGAAAACACCTCTTGCTATTATAAAAACCAGAATACAAATGTGGCAACAGGAAGTACGGAAAAATGCCGACATTGCAGAACATATCTCACCAGAATCGATGCAGATGGTAATAGATGAGACAAACAGATTGTCGAATCTGGTGAAACGATTGCTAATCTTTTCACGTCCAATTGATAAGAAAATGAAACTAACCGATATAAATAAGCTGATAAATGAAGTTATTTGTTTTATAAATATTGAAAGAAATAGTAAAAGATTAGCCATTTCTTGCGAACTTCATCCTGAAATTCCATTTGTAAATTTAGATGACAACTCAATTAAACAGGTGTTGATTAATGTATTGGACAATTCGATTGAAGCGATGGCCGATGGTGGCAAAATAAGTGTTATTTCGAAAACTGATGTCGAACAGGAAAAACTAGTAATCGAAATTTCTGATACAGGTGAGGGTATTCCCGAAAAAATAATCAATAAAATTTTTGAGCCGTTTTTTACTTCCAAAGAATCGGGAGTCGGATTAGGTTTAGCAATTTCGTACCAAATTGTTAAGGCGCATAACGGGGAAATATTCTTCTCAAAAAACATTGAA
>CAILKW010000782.1 GCA_903834845.1 uncultured Bacteroidia bacterium
AATTACAAATATGCAAATTGGTTCTATTGACTCAGCTGTTATCAGTGTTTCAAATTTTTACAAAACAGATCAGATATTGATATGGATTGATTGGAATCAGGATAAAGATTTTGAAGATGAGGATGAAATGGTTTATATATCGAAAGGTTCTGGTTTTTTAAGTCCGCTTATGACAACAAGTTTTGAACCACCAGCCAACGCGACTCTTGGGAAAACCCGAATGAGAATCAGATTACATGATGCAACTAATGGTTCAAACACAACTTCTTGTGGAGACGCTGATTGGGGTGAAGTTGAAGATTATTCAATTAATGTCATACCAATGCCATGCTTACCTCCGTCTGTGGGAACTATTACCCAACCAACCTGTACTTTAGCAACCGGAAGTGTTGTTTTAAATGATTTACCATCAAAAGGAACATGGACCCTGTCAAGATTCCCTGGCGGAACGACTATTACAGGAACAGGTAAAAGTACAACCATTTCAAGACTTGCATCAGGCACATATATCTACACAGTTACAAACTCGTCAGGTTGTATTTCCGAAGCATCCGAAAATGTGGTTATCAATGAACAACCCGTAACTCCTTCAATACCCGAAATTGTATCTATATCGCAACCATTCTGCGATATAACGACAGGTAGTGTAGAATTGAGCGGTTTACCAGAATCTGGAATTTGGACATTAACAAGAACTCCCGACGGAGTAACTGTAACAGGTACAACCGAAAGTACAACAATTACAGACCTTCCTACCGGAACATATACCTATGCCGTTAGCAATGTATCAGGTTGTATTTCAGAATCATCCGCAAATGTGGTTATAGATATCCAACCGAGCATACCTGCTGCTCCATCTATTGGAATAATTACACAACCAACATGTTCTGTTGCGACAGGTAGTGTAGTTTTAAGCGGTTTGCCATCAGGAGGAACATGGACATTAACAAGTTCACCAGACGGAAAAACTTTCACCGGAACGGGAACAAGCTTAAAAATATCAGGCCTTCTACCCGGGATTTATTTCTATACCGTTACTAATTCGGAATGTACTTCGCCACAATCCGGAAATGTTATTATAAAATTCATGCCAGAAGCACCCGTAGTAGGAAAAATTACTCAACCAACCTGTACACTTTCAACAGGAAGTGTTGTTTTTAGTGGTTTGCCTTCAACAGGAACATGGACATTAACAAGAACACCCAACGGAATAACAACTAGAGGAACTGGAACAAGCAAAACAATATCGGGACTTCCATCAGGAACATATACCTACACAGTTAAAAATGCCTTAGGTTGCATTTCAGCCACATCCGATAATGTGGTAATAGACGCGCAACCTGTAACTCCTTCAGTGCCTATTGTGGGACCAATCACACAACCAACGTGTCCTTCACCCACAGGAAGTGTTGTTTTAAATGGTTTACCGGCAACAGGAACATGGACTTTAACAAGAACCCCGGGAGCAATAACTACCACGGGAACAGGAGTAAGCTCATTAATCACAGGACTTGCAGCAGGAACTTATACCTACAAAGTTGTAAACGAATCATCTATATGTATTTCTGCCGCATCAGCCAGTATAGCAATAAAAACACCATCAACAATTCAAACACCACCAAAAGTAGGAACAATAACACAACCAACATGTACTGTTGCAACAGGAAGTGTCGTTTTAAGTAGTTTGCCAAAAACAGGAGGTTGGAAATTAACAAGAACTCCGGGAGGAACAATCACCACAGGAACCGGAGCAAGTGTTACAATATCAGGTCTTCTTGCAGGAACATATACCTACGTGGTTACTAATGCTTCAGAATGTACTTCAGTATCATCGGCGAATGTAATTATCAAAACTCAACCTGTATCACCTGATGCTCCTTCAATTGGTACAATAACACAACCAACTTGTTCTTTAGCGACCGGAAGTGTAGTTATCAATGGCTTACCTCCAACAGGCACATGGACACTAACCAGAGCTCCGGGTGCAACAGTAACAACAGGAACTGGGATAAGCAAGACAATATCTGGACTTTCAGCTGGAACTTACACTTACAAGGTAAAAAATTCAGTAGGTTGTACTTCCGGAGCATCCGATAATGTTGTTATAAATACCCAACCTGCTACACCTACAGCTCCTAAAGTAGGAACTATTACTCAACCAACATGTACCTCAGCAACAGGCAGCGTTATTATGAGTAATTTGCCATCCTCCGGAACATGGACTTTAACAAAAACACCAGGAGGAACAATCACTACCGGAGCAGGTACAAGTACAACAATTTCAGATCTTTTAGCCGGTAGCTATACCTACAAAACCACTAATCAGATTGGTTGTACTTCAGTATCATCGGGCAGTGTGGTTATAAAAACTCAACCCGCAACCCCTGCTGCACCAATTGTAGGAACTATAACACAGCCAACTACATCTTTAGCAACTGGAAGTGTGGTATTAAGCGGATTACCTTCGGGTAAGTGGTTATTAACCAGATCTCCCGGGGCAGTTACTACCAGCGGAACAGGGTCAAGTAAAACAATATCAGGACTTGTATCGGGAACTTATACCTTCACTGTAAAAAATACATTGGGTTGTACATCATTAGAATCCAATATTGTAGTTATCAATACTCAACCTTCAGGAACTTTAAAAGCCGCAGCTGTTTCTGAAAATCCAACTATTGAAGCCAGTGACAAGAATGAGTATATAAAAGCTTTGAATGTGAATCCAAATACAGATTCAAAATCCGTTTTGGTATATCCAAATCCGGCCTCAGAAAGCTTCGCAATAAGATTTAATTATCCAGTGGAGGGGAGGGTCAATGTCAGTTTGATTAATTCGGCAGGGAAAATAATGATGGAATTTCAAGCCGAAAATATAGACGATGAGCGGTTAAAGTCTATACCTGTGAACAATTTAGTGAGTGGAATTTACGTTGTTAAGGTGTTTCTGAACCCAAAAGAATTGTATTATGCAAAAATTATAGTTGTAAAATAAAAGA
>CAILKW010000783.1 GCA_903834845.1 uncultured Bacteroidia bacterium
ACCGCTCATTGCTATTCGAAGCTGAGCACCTATACTTTTAACTGCTTTACTTTGTGCTGTGTCGTGATTTTTAATGTTTTGGGCCTCGTCAATTATCATTACCTGCCATTTTTGTTTTTTAAGCTGCTCGGCATCGCTGCGTAATACGCCATAAGTGGTAAGCAATACATCGGCATCAAAGTCTTTAAGGTTACGACTTGTTCCGTGGTGAATATGAGATGAAAGTGAAGGTGCAAATTTTGCAATTTCTGCCTGCCAGTTTGTAAGCAATCCTGTCGGTACAATAATCAATGCCCTGTTTTTCTTATTTAGTGCTTTTTCTTCTTTTAATTTTAGCAGTACTGCAATTACCTGAAGAGTTTTTCCCAATCCCATATCATCGGCAATAATACTACCGAAACCAATCCTGCTATTTCGGTACATCCACGAATAACCGCGGGTTTGATAAGGCCTCAGTTGTGCGTTCAGACCCTCTGGAAGGGGGATATTTTCGTTCGAGGTAAGTTCAATAATTAACTTGCGCACATCATCACTAAGTAGGACAGGAGCCCCCTCATATTCTTCAGACAAAGCCGTTTGCAATAATTGGTATGAATTTAAAGGCTTCGTCTGGGTAAAATGTTTGTGCAGCTTCTCCAAATCGGCTTCTTCAACATAAATATAATTCTCCTTGAACTTTATTAGTCCTGATGCCCTTTTGATAAGTTGATGGTATTCTTCGCGCGACATAACCATATCACCGATGGCTATCTGCCAATCGAATGTCAGCAAATCGTCTAAACGAATAAATGCATTTCCTTCACTGTCATTCCTATTTAATTTGATTGAAGCTTTCGGGCGTAACAATTCCTGTAACGATTTAGGTAACATCGTTTTAATGTCGAGCAACCTAATTGCAGGGAGCATTTCCATTAAAAATGGGACGAATTCCTTCAAATCGAACATAATCGGTTTTTCTGCTTTATGATTGATGCAAGAATCTAATCCTTTGATAAATGGTGAAAGCAATGAAAGAGACTGCAATATTTTGAATCGTTGCTTTTCGTATTGTTGATCGGCAAGGATATTTGACAAAGGAATCGGCAAAAGGAGACTATCAGAGGTATCTTCAATTGATATTTCTACTTCAAAAGTATCTTCATCCGTTTCGGTAACTGTAATTACCGGTTTATAGATTTCGGAAGTCAGATAATATCTGTCGAGCCAGACTTTGATACCGCCGCTCAAAGCATTTTCGCCAACTCCGGTAAATTCATAAGATTTGTTTTTAAAGAACAAATCCATGTAGGTATCATTAAATGAAGGTTTTGATGTATTTGAAACTATTTGTCCGATAAAAATTGAAAGCAGTTCAATAGTTTGATTTTCAACTGGTAACAATTGTTCTTTTTCGCGGACAATTTTTCTGAAAAGTAATAGATCAGGGGGTAGAATCTGAGTAAGTTTTTCAATTAATAGTTTAACACGGTTGTCAATCAAAGCCGGTAACCACCGAACCGCAAAGCTTTTATTTTCGAGTTTTACAATTTGCGGAACTACAGCACCATTTGCCACTAAATGCAAAGTCGCAAATAATACACGGTGAATAGCAGCAACAGACGGCTGGTAGTCTGGCAAATGATCAGGATTTAACTGAAAAACAAGTGGAATCAATTGATTCAATGATTTACAATTATGATGCTCACCAATAACCTTATGGTTTCCATTTCCATCAAAAGTAAGGTTCACAGTTGACCGGTTGGTCAGTTGCAAAATTGATTGATTTGACGGGAAGGCTGATTCAAAGATCAGTTTCTTTGATAACAAGCGACTGGCATCCTTTGCATTGCGTATAAACTGTGTGTCGTAAATTTCCTTGAAATTACCCTTAGGATAAAATGCGGGAGAATCGGGCAATAGTTGAACAAGAGGTTCAGCAATATTCTGAAGATTGGAAAAGTCAATACGTTGGTAAACAAGCTCCTGATCAAATATTCGGCTCAAATTTTTGTTGGGCTTCAAAAGATCTGCAAGTTGCGATATTTCTGCCTTTTTTTGATCAGCTATGTAGATTCCCCGCTTTTTTAGTTCTTCGATTAAATCAACTCTATGAATTTCAAATACAAGAAAAGGGTTGTTGTCAATTTCACGACTTACCATATAAATTACGGCTGCGAGATGTTTGCATGGCACGGCCCAATCAGGGCAGGAGCATTGCATTTTGAAATCGGTCCATTGATGCGGAAAAACCTTCAAACCTAAATCTTCTGCGATTGTTAACATTTCAGGGTCAAGTTCTCTGTTCAGTAATTTCGATATTACCATCGGATGATCAATAATTTTTGTCATCAACTGGTTAACCTTATCTTCAAAAAATGGAGGAACTATTATATTTACTTTGTATGGTGTCGCCCGACTTCCGGCAACTTTGGCAGTAATTTGGTTCTCTTTAAATTTCACCGTTTTAACCTTGTCATTACGTGCATACGAAGCACCACGCGGTAAACGGTTATCGTAGTCAATATGATCTAATGAACGAAGCCAATGTTCGCCCCACCAGGTATTACCAAAATCTTTTGACATAATCCAAAATGTTAATTATTATGACTTTTTTGCAAATATAAGTTATTTCTACAAGTTGGATAAGGCGTAAAGTGGTATCACCTCAATATTGTCGTATAAGGCGAAGTTTTCCATTGAGAGCCTGATTCCTTTGGAGGCTTTTCTTTCGTTCAGGAATTGGGAAAGTAAAATTCAAATGATTTTGAGGATATGCCTGTTTTTCAAATTTAGTTGCATATCTTCATTTTTGGCCAATAGAAACTTATTGAAAATGCAGCGGCTGTTTAGCAATGACAGAAAAACCATAATAAGCTGAAAGATTG
>CAILKW010000784.1 GCA_903834845.1 uncultured Bacteroidia bacterium
TGGGAATCGTTTTTAGTATCACCGTGTCCGGGATAATGTTTTGCGACTGCTATAATTCCATTCTCCTGCAAACCTTTCATATATGCCAAACATTTCTGAGTTACCATGTCTCGTGATTCGCCAAATGAGCGCATTCCGATGATTGGATTTTGTGACTCGGTATTGATGTCGGCAACAGGTCCGAAACTAACTTGAACACCAATTCGTTTCAATTGCCCTGCCATAGCTGCGGCACAATTTCTGATAAATTTATTATTCGTGGCAGCACCCATTGTCATGTTGTAAGGGAATGGCAAACTATCATCAAGACGCATCCCTGGTCCCCATTCGGCATCCATAGCAATCATAAGCGGTGTCAGGGAAAGTGTCTGATAGTAGTTGATTAATTGTGCCTGCTTTTCAGCCGTTCCCTCAAAAAATACCAATCCACCAAAATTGTTTTTCTTAATAAGCTCAGCCACATGAAATTGCTTTTGCAAATCTTCGTCACCACTTACATCAATCCAGATCAACTGGGCGATCCGCTGGTCTGGAGTTAAAGAATTGAATACAGAATCAACCCACGGGTGATATAAACTTTTGTCAAGGTTTATCTGCGATTGTGATTTCTCAGGGATGAATAAGTTCAGAATGATCAGTAAACCAATTAGTTTAATTTTCAGCATTTGAAATATTTTTTAGTTTATTAATTTCGTCAATTGTTAATCCGGTTTCTTTTTGAATGACATCAATTGAATTGCATTTTTTTGAGTGCCTTTGCAAGTGCCGATTGTAATTGCCTGATTCTATTTTGTTCGTTCTCCAGTTGTTCAGTGTTTTTTTCTAATTTATCCTGGAAGAAAGAAATTTTATTATCTCTGTTTATTGATGCCTGAAGGTATTCATCTTGGGCAAACATTTTTTCTTCAAGATAGGGATTGTAAATACAGGCAGACTTTAAACGCCTGATTACCCGTTCGAGGAAGCTAGGAAAGAATTTTCGTATTAACCTAAGACGTTGTTCATTGTTATTTACCCGCGATTTTTGGTCAAATAGTTTCAATAAGGCAAATCTTTTGATGTTCTCGTATATCAAAGTCGAAACAATAATCATTGCACTATCTGTGTCTTCCATTAAATATCTGAAAACCACATCATAAATCGGATTTGGAATAATAATGAAATCACTTTCGTTTATATTTTGACTTACTTCTTCCATCTTTCTGCTTTTAAATAGCTTTATGCAAATTTACGGATTATTAAAGAAAGTGACAAATTCTTTTAATCATGTATTTTTGTAGTAATCTGATATTTCATCCGATTCGAAGGTTTATTTTTCAGTTCGTTTACTTTGAAGATACTTTCTGCTCTTATTCGTTTGCTGTGGGTTTCACCTTACGGTTATGTAGATTTAACCATCAAACACTTCGTTAATACCGTTTAATCAATTTTTGGTATTTTGAAGTCAAAATAAAATTGTGTTTACTTTTCCCCGAATACCTAAAATCTCAATTTGTTGAATTGTAGCAACCTATACTTTTATGAAAATCTTCTTTTTGTAAAGCACCAAGCCAATCAGCCAAAACATCACAATGTGTGTAAGAGCAAAGAGCAGTGAGGAAACTTTAGGATCGGCAGTCAGAGGCGCGAATACGTGTTGATATAGCCAGGTGTAACCATTCACTACTGTTCCATCGGCCTCTGTTACTTGTATAAAACGGGAGATAGCTCTTGCATAAAGACCTGATAAAGCAAATATTACCAACGGATTCATTCCAAAAACAGTAAAGAAAGAAGTCCATTTGGTGTAACCTTTCAGATCAATAATCCAGATTAAAAGTGCTAAAACCATCAGTGCCCAGCCGGCGGTATAAATCACATAAGAGCTGGTCCAAAGTGGTTTGTTGATTGGTAACCACAAGCTCCATAAATACCCGGCAATGACACAGCCAAAACCATAAATTGACAATCTCTGAGGAACTTTATTCTTCGGTGTCTTTTTGATTATCGCTCCTGTCAGATAGCCAAAAATCACAGTTGCAATGGCTGGAATTGTGCTTAGCAGTCCTTCTGGATCGAAAGTGATTCCAAATCCGTGGTACAAATGGCTGTCGCCAATAATAGCTTTATCGAAAGGGACAGCAGCATTGCCAACAAGAGAATAAGGATCGGCACCTCCAAAATAATATAGTATTCCCCAATAAATCAAAAGTATGGAAGCTCCGATATATGGAAGATATTTACGATCAAAAGCTAATACAATCAATGAACCAATTCCATAAGCAATTGCAATTCGTTGAAGGACACCCAATATCCTTAGTTTTGAGTAATCGGTCATCCATTGCGGGAAAGAGTTCAGGAATAATCCGATGGCAAAAATTAAAAGTGTTCGCTTCCCAATTTTGATCAAAGAATCCTTGTTTAGAGTGCTATTGTATTTTGAAAATGAGAAAAACATCGAAACTCCTACGACAAAAAGGAAGAATGGAAAAACCAGATCGGTAGGTGTACAGCCATGCCATTTTGAGTGCTCCAGAGGTGCAAAAATATGCGCCCAACTTCCTGGGGTATTCACAGTGATCATGGTGGCAATAGTCATTCCTCTGAGAACATCAAGAGCCAAATAGCGTTGTGAAGAATTCATAATCTTGAATTTATTATTTAGAATATTCTGAATGTAGATTGTTAACCTTTTTGCAAAGATATATAGTTACCTGAAGAGTTTTACAAAAAAAACAGTGCAATATCACATTTAAGATATTGCACTGTTAAATTATGCTGACAGAAAATTACTGTTACTCAAACATATCTTTCACCTTATCAAAAAAGCCTTTGTCCTGATTTCCTTCAGGAGAGGCAAAATTTGGTGAAGTCTGGAGTTTTTCGAGAGTTTTTCGCTCCTCCGGGGTTAGTTTTTGAGGAACCCATGCGTGTATTTTCACCAATAAATCACCTTTACCATATCCGTTTACATCTGGTAAGCCTTTTCCGCGAAGGCGAAGTATCTTTTCGGGTTGTGTTCCTGATTCGACTTTGACTTTCACCTTTCCGTCAATAGTAGGGATTTCTGTTGTTATTCCTAACGCTATATCGGGGAATGAAAGGTATAGGTTGTATATAAGATCGTTTTCATCGCGAGTTAATTCTGGATGTTCCTCTTCCGAAATAAGGATTAAGAGATCGCCTGGAATACCTCCGCGGCGTGCTCCATTTCCTTTTCCTTCCAATGAAAGCTGCATCCCTTCGGCTACTCCTGCGGGAATTTTGACAGTAATTACCTCTTCGCCCTGCACAATCCCTTCGCCATAACAGGTGTCGCATTTTTGCGAAATAATCTTTCCATCACCTCCACAAGTTGGACAAGTTGAGGTGGTTTGCATTTGCCCGAGAAAAGTATTGCTCACACGTGTTACCTGTCCTGAACCACGGCATGATGAGCAGGTTGTAAATCCACCGCTACCTTTAGCACCACTACCATGACAACTTGAGCAAGTGATATATTTTTTCACTTTGAGTTTCTTCTCTGCACCGTGGGCGATCTCGCTTAGATCAAGACTAACCTTAACACGAAGATTTGAACCACGATTGACACGTTGGCTTCTTCCGCCAGAGCCGAATCCACCAAAACCACCAAATCCTCCTCCGCCAAAGATATCTCCAAACATTGAGAAAATGTCGTCCATTGAACGGCCACCTCCGCCAAAACCTCCCTGGTTGCCTAATCCCGCATGGCCAAACTGGTCGTATCGCTGCTTCTTTTCAGGATTGCTTAGCACTTCGTATGCCTCAGCAGCCTCTTTAAAGTTCTCTTCCGATTGCTTATCACCCGGATTTTTGTCAGGATGGTATTGTATCGCCTTTTTCCGATACGCCTTCTTTATTTCATCTGCAGCTGAATCTTTGCTTACTCCTAAAACTTCGTAATAATCTCTTTTAGCCATTTTCAGTTTATTGTGAGGTTTTTAACCTGCATTTTGCTATTCGCCCACCACAACTTTGGCAAATCGTATAACCTTGTTGTTCAGATAATAACCTTTTTGAATCACATCAACAATTTTTCCCTTCATCTCTTCCGATGGTGCTGGTATTTTTGTCAGTGCCTCATGCAAATCGGTATCAAATATTTTTCCGGGAGCTTCGATTTCTGAAACTCCGTTTTGTTTATTGAACTCCTTGAACTTATTGTAAATTAATAATATACCTTCTTTTGTCGCTTCAAAGTCCATTCCTTTTTCAATTGAATACATTGCCCGCTCAAAGTCATCAATCACAGGTAAAATACTCAACATCACCGATTCTGCTGCCGTTTTTGTCATTTCCATCCTTTCACGCAAAGTCCGTTTACGAAAATTGTCAAACTCGGCTGACAAACGGAGATGACGGTCAGTGATTTCTTTGTTGGCAGCTTCTAATTCAGCTATTTTTGCCTCAAGGAGAGCTTTTTCGTCAAGAATCGGTAATTCTTCATTTTGAACCTGCTCACTGTCTTCATTCGACAAAATGCCATCAATAATTTCGTCAATATTTTGATTATCAGAACTTAGATCAAAAATATTTTCTTCCTTTTCTTTAGTATTTTCTTTATGCTCCTTCTTTTTCATCAGCACATTATTATCTTTTAAATTTCAGCAAATCCTGATCAAATATTTTGCCAACTGTCAATTAATAGACAAAATGGCATATAACGATCGAGGTTTCTGACAATAAATATAAAACAAATCTTTGCCCGGAACACAAATTAGATTCAAAACCTTAGTTTTTCAGCTCGGCGAGTTTTTTGTCAAGTGCCTCTCCTCTTAGATTAGTAGCAATAATTACCCCATTACCATCAATCAGGAAGTTGGTTGGAATAAATCTTATTTCATAA
>CAILKW010000785.1 GCA_903834845.1 uncultured Bacteroidia bacterium
ATTATTTCAGAATATGCACATGCTTTGGGTCTGGATTTTGACCGCATGGAAGCACTTTGGGAAATTATGTACCGAAGTCCAAAGATAGCTGGCGGTGCAGTATGGCACTTTTTTGACCAGGGTATTCTGCGTAAGTCAGATAAAAAGGTTGATGTCAATAAATTTACCAAGTCAGTCTGGGTTGACTCTGTGTTGTATTATGACAATAATGATAACAAAGGTGCTGATGGTATAGTTTATGCAAATCGCATTCCCCAGATTGATTATTGGCAGGTTCGTAAAGTATATTCTCCTGTAAAGGCATTAGATGATAAAATATCAATTAAGCCCGGCAGACAAACTATCCAAATAAAGAATATCAATCGGTTTGATTTTAATGACTTGTCTGATGTCTTATGCTTATGGGAATTATTTGCGGATACAACTTCTATTCAAAAAGGAAATTTGAAACTAAAATGTTCACCGCACGACACCATTATTTCTAACATTGATATTATATTACCTGAAAAACAAGCGGCTTTTTATTATATGCTAAAACTTAAATATTCCGATAGAGAAAATTATCAATTCTACGAAAAAACATATCGTTTATTGCCACAATCCACACCAATAATTAGTGAAAATATTTTAGCAACAAAGTCTGTAAAACCCGTTCTAAAAAACAATAATACAATAGATTTCGCAAAAGGTCTGATAAAAGCTGATGCTGCAACCGGAATGATTCATGTATCAAATACCTCTGGACAAAAACTCATTATTGACGGACCTTTTGCCCGTGCAGGGAGAAAACCTACTATGGGCTCCTTAGTTGAAGCAGAAACTGTTAGTAATGACTCGATTAATATTGGTTATAAAATGGCGTGGGTTCCTCATATATTGAAAAACCCAAAAGTAACCCATGAAAACATCAGCTCAAATCAAATCAGGACTCATTACAATTACGAAAGAGTTGCATCTAACGGACAGTTTATTGATGGAGAGGCAGTATTTACAGTTTCAGATAGCGGATGGATTAATGTCAATTATAATTTTACGCCTATTAATGCCAACGGAATTTTTCTCGAAACAGGTATTTCATTTCTAATTCCTTTAGCTTTTACAGAATTTCGATGGATTGGACAAGGTCCATATCCAACCTATCCGGGAAAGAAAATGCTCGATGAGTTTGGAATATATCATATAAATAGTTCCGATATTAATTATCAAGGTAATTACTCCGAAATTGAGCTTGCGGTTATTTCGGATCAAAAAGGAAATGGTTTTGCAGTCTTCTGCAATAAAACAAACCTTGCATTAGAAAAAACTCCGGAAGGAATTCTTTTCAGTCATAATGCTGATTTATCTGGTCGTTATAACAAAAAGGTATTACCTGAAAAACTAATAATGGCAAAAGACATCAAACGAATATCCGGTGAATTTACTATTGTACCTCTTGATAATAACTGGCCATCTGTATTGCAGCATCTGTTTGGCAAATCAAACCATGCAGCTCGTCCTTTTAAACCATTTTATCATAGTTATGATCAATGAAAAAACCGGAAGATAATTCATCTGAAATTGAATAATGGTAAAAATCACAGATATGAAAATGAAGAAAATTATAACAATCTGCCTAATCGTGGTATTGATTCTTTTTTTTCCCGTACCTCATTTATTGGCACAGAAGTCTAATAACTTGTTGCAAGCATCAGAACAAACCATGCTGCGGGCAACTCAGTATATGGTTGAAAAAGTAAGTACAAACGGAGGTTATGTGTGGTATTATATGCCTGATTTCTCTCGTACATGGGGTGAGATGGAAGCCTATAAAACTATGATCTGGCTTCAGCATCCCGGAACTGTTAGTATGGGGCATCTGTTTCTTGAAGCATATCATGCAACGAGAGATGAATACTATTACCAGGCAGCAGAAAAAGCCGCGAGAGCTATCATCTGGGGACAAAGTTATGAAGGTGGCTGGAACTATCTGATTGATTTTGCGGGTGACCGTTCCTTAAAGCAATGGTACGGCACTATAGGTAAAAACGGTTGGCGACTGGAGGAATTTCAGCATTACTATGGAAATTCAACCTTTGATGACGATGTCACCTCGGATGCTGCCAGATTCCTGCTCAGAATGTATCTTGAAAAAATGGATCCAACTTATAAACCGGCACTTGACAAAGTCATCAAATTTATAATCGAAAGCCAATATCCACTTGGTGGCTGGCCTCAGCGTTATCCTCTCAAGTATGATTTTAACAAACAAGGGCATCCTGATTATACATCGTATTATACTTTCAACGATGATGTTATTTGGGAAAATGTTCATTTTCTTATTCAATGCTACCTTACTTTAGGTGAGGAACGATTCCTTGATCCTATCAGGCGGGGAATGAATTTTTACCTTCTCTCGCAGGATGCCTGTGGTGCTTGGGGCCAACAAGTTACTATGGCTATGGAGACCATTGGTGCAAGAACCTACGAACCAACTGCGTTTTTACCCGGTCAAACCTTTGACAACGCCAGGCTATTACTTAAGTTCTATCAATATACCGGTGATAAAAGATTTCTCAACAACGTCCCAAAAGCAATCTACTGGCTTGAAGAAACAGTACTTCCTACTGAAAAGACAGCAGGAGGTAAATATTCACATTCAACATTTGTGGAAATTGGCACAAACAAACCAATTTACGTACACAGAAAAGGCTCAAACGTAAAATATGGATTATATTACGTTGATTATAATGACGATAAGCTCTTAAGGCATTATGGCGGAAAAGGCAAAAACTGGCCCGAGCAACTAAAAAATGAATATAAGCGGCTTTCACTCCTTTCTCCTGATGAAGTTACAAAGGATTCTCCGCTGAAAATAGAAGGTTTCCAAAAAGAGGGTATGCCTCAGCAATATTATGATCTAAATAGAGATGCTTATAAAGGAACAGCCAGCGAAAATCAAGTTAAAGAAGCAATTAATTCGATAGATAAAGAAAACCGCTGGCTTGTTAAACATGCTAATATCAGCAATCCCTACATTGGCGATGGGATTCAACAAGACCTTACCGATGATTTTGCTTCAACCAATGTTGGCGACAAAACCGATACCTCCCCATTTCAGGATACCTCTGATCAGGAATATATTTCCACATCAGAATATATCAAAAATATGAATATACTTATCAGTTACATTCGATCCGGAAAAATTTCAAATAAATTAAAATAGCTCTTAGAAGCCGAAAAAGTTATAATTTAAAACTAATAAATATGAATAATTTTTTTCTAATGTTTTGTATGTTCTTCTGCAGTAATTCTGTATTAATCGCACAAACCAAGTTAAGCAGTCTGGAATGGAAGGAGGTGGTTTTTAGCCAACCCGGCGAATGGTATGGTTCTGCAGAGGCTATCAGCGTTGCCGAAAATGTTTTACTGTACCAACGAAATGTTGGTGGCTGGCCGAAAAACATCCCTATGCACAGGCCATTAACCGAAAATCAAAAAGATGAATTACGCAAGTTACAATCAGTTGGTGAAGGTGCAACTACCGATAATAGTGCAACTTATAAGGAGTTGTTTTTTCTGTCGAAAGTCTATGGAAAAACCGGGGATGAACGGTTCAAAAAAGCTTTTTTGAAAGGAGTGGACTATTTATTAGCAGCCCAGTACGAAAATGGAGGTTGGCCGCAGTTTTATCCGGCTCGAAAGGGATACTATACACATATAACCTACAACGACAATTCGATGGTAAATATCATGAATGTCATGAAAGCAATAGCGGAGAAAAATGATCTGTTCTCCATTAAAGTTGACGATGCCACTGCGTTAAAAGCTAAGAAAGCATTTGAAAAGGGAATAGATGTGATTCTTAAAACTCAATACAAACAGAATGGGCAATTAAGTGTCTGGTGCGCCCAGCACGACGAAAAAACATTTGAACCTGCAAAGGCAAGATCCTATGAATTGCCGTCATTAAGCGGAGGTGAATCACCGGACATTGTTTTACTGCTAATGAAAATTGAAAATCCTTCACCTGAAATTGTGAATGCCATTCAATCGGCAGTTGCATGGTTCAACAAAGTAAAAATCACGGGGATCAGAATGGAAGGATTTACAAATAAAGATGGACTGAAAGACAGAAAGATTGTATCTGATAAAGATGCACCCCCAATGTGGGCAAGGTTCTATGAATTGGAAGATAACCGTCCTTTTTTCTGCGATCGCGATGGTATCAAAAAATACACCATTGCTGAAATTGGTCATGAAAGGAGGAATGGTTATTCATGGTATGGAACCGGACCGCAAAAGGTTCTCGATGCATATAAAAAATGGCAGCCTAAATGGGCACAGGGAAAAAATGTTATTGTCGGTTAGCGAAAATCTTCAACCGGTAATAACAACATTTTTTAACCCTGAATACCAATGAGAAACAGAATCATTTTGTTAGTAGTCCTGCTGGCAGACCTTGTTTGCCAAAATTCTTTAATCGCTCAGACCGATAAATTACCGGCATTCCCCGGAGCAGAAGGATTTGGCAAGTTCACAACTGGCGGACGCGGAGGAGATGTATATCACGTAACCAATTTGAATGATTCAGGGTGCGGTTCATTACGGAATGGGATCGAAACTGCAAAGGGGCCAAGGACTATTGTTTTTGATCTGTCTGGTAATATTGTGGTGAAATCCGCACTGAATGTTAACAAACCAAATATTACTATTGCGGGACAGACTGCACCCGGAGATGGTATTACACTTGGTGGAGGATGTCTGAAAATTAGCGCAGATAATATAATAATACGTTATATCCGTTCCCGGCTCGGTGATCAGAATGGTGCAGTCACTGATGCTGTTACCATTTCTAAGGGTTCGAATATTATTATTGATCATTTAAGTGCCAGTTGGTCTGTTGATGAAACTTTATCCGACCAGGGAAATGAAATTGATTTGGTCACTGTTCAATGGTGTATGATTACTGAAAGCCTGAGTAATTCAATTCACAATAAAGGTGCACATGGATACGGAGGAATTGTTGGTGGTTTGCGCCAATCGTTTCACCACAATTTATATGCACATCATACTTCGCGAAATCCTAAAGTTACCGGCCGCAGGCATTGTGATGTTGATTTCAGAAACAATGTCATCTATAACTGGGGTTTTAATAGCTGTTACGATGGTACCGCATCATGGGTCAACTGGGTCAATAATTACTATAAAGCCGGTCCTGCTACAAAGAGTAAAGTAAGAGGTAGAATATTTGAGCTAAGCGACAAAGAAATAGAAGCCGGAGGAATTAATAGTCCTGATGACTCTGAAAAATATGAAACATCGTTTTTTGTCGAAGGTAATTATGTGGATGGCTTTCCCGCTGTAACGGCAAATAACTGGAACGGTGGAATAGATTATATGGGTAATGCGTCTGAAGCAAAAAACAGGGCAGTAAAACCTTTCGATTTTCCTCCAATTTCTGAAAAAACTGCAGTAGAAGTTTACCCGGTTGTACTTAAAAATGCCGGGGCATCATTGGTAAGAGATGTAATTGACAAAAGAATTGTAAATGAAGTAAGAACCGGTACTGTGACTTTTGGAAAGAATGGAATTATTGATTCTCAGAAAGATGTTGGCGGATGGCCGGAATTAAAGTCAAAACCTACACCAAAAGATACTGATCAGGACGGGATGCCCGATGTATGGGAAAAGGAAAATAGATTAAATCCTAATGATCCGGCAGATCGCAATGGTGACACGAACAAAGACGGATTTACTAATCTGGAAGAATATCTAAATGGACTAATAAAATTATTATAGGTATAAATTTTTAATTATGAAGAAATTGTATTATTTATTATTGGGAGTAGTTTTTATTCTGAGTGGTTGGTTCAATGAGGTATCCTGCCAGTCATCGGATCAATCTGTCAAAGAAACCGGTTTTTTTGGAATCCCGGTTTTACCTGGAGTATCCGGTTTTGGACTTGATACAAAAGGCGGTCAGGGAGGGAAAATAATTGTCGTAAAAAACTTGAACCCAAACGGAGAAGGATCTCTGGCTGAAGCCCTGGCATTCAACGAGCCGAGGATCATTGTATTTGAAGTGGCTGGCTACATTGATCTTCAAAAGAAATCCCTGAAAATAAAGAATCCCTACATAACCATTGCAGGGCAGACTGCTCCATCACCTGGAATAACGCTAATCAGTGGAGGTCTGGGAATTGGGACTCACGATGTAATCATTCAGCATATTAAAGTAAGGCCGGGAGAAGCAGGTGAAGTTAAGAAAGGAGGTTGGGAAGTGGATGGTATTGGTACAGATGGGGCTTATAACATCATTATAGATCATTGTTCTACCTCGTGGTCAACCGACGAGAATCTATCGGCATCTGGCCCCAGATTTGAAGGAAAAACTCCTGATGAATGGCGACAAAACACTTCCCATAAAGTTACAATCAGCAATTGCATCATTGCTCAGGGATTAAGCAACTCAACTCATTCAAAAGGAGAACACTCAAAAGGTTCACTTATTCACGACAACGCAACCGAAATATTGGTTTATGGAAACCTTTATGCAGATAATGTTGAAAGAAATCCGTTTTTTAAAGGAGGTGTTCAGGGTTCAATTGTTAATAATTATATTTACAATCCGGGGAAAGCTGCCATTCATTATGCTCTGGTTGAAAGTGAATGGGTAGGGCATGAATGGATAACAGGAAAAATGAGTGTGGAAGGAAATTACATTGAATACGGCCCGAATACCTCTGAAAAGATTGCTGCCGGAAAATTCAGCGGTCCTGTTGAAGTTTACTGGAAAGATAATACGATCGTCACAAAATTTCCAGTCAAAGAATTTAGCGGTAAACCTACAATTGTTGAAAATCGTCAGGTATGGCCCGATGGGTTAGTTCCTTTTCCTTCCTCAGAAATGAAGAATCGCGTGCTGAAAAATGCCGGAGCATTCCCTTGGGATCGAGACGAAATTGACAAAAGGATAATAAAAGGAGCAAGAAAAGGTAATGGAAAAATTATAGACAGTGAAACAGAGGCAGGAGGATATCCACTAATTAAACCCGTTTACAGAAGTTTCAAACCGGAAGAATGGGACATGGTTACGCTAACAAAAAAGAATAAATAAATTTGATTCTATTAATTTATAATAAGTTACTTTAATGAAACTATTAAGAATATCTTTTTTTATCAGTCTGGCGATTTGTTGTAATTGTTTTAACACAGCCGGGCAAAATACCATTGTAAAAAAGTCAAAATATGTAGTTGCACCCAATCTTCCCTGGTCGCAGCGCATGGCAGAAACAATCATGTACGATTTTCCCGAAATATGGAAAATGGAAGAAGGGGATAAAATAAAATGGGCTTATACCAAAGGTCTTGCATGTGATGCCTTTCTTGCATTATGGAAGGCAACCGGAAACCGAATCTATTTCGACTATGCAAAAGCATACGCAGATACCATGATAAATAAAGATGGGATAATCTATGGTTATAAAATAGAGGATTATAATATAGATAATATTAATCCGGGAAAGATGTTGTTTGATCTTTATGCAGAAACAAAGGATAAACGTTATGAAACTGCACTTAAGACACTTCGCAAACAATTCGATAATCACCCGCGAACGACAGAAGGCGGATTCTGGCACAAAAAAGTTTATCCGCATCAGATGTGGCTCGACGGCCTGTATATGGGTGCACCATTTTATGCCCATTATGGGAAACTCTACAATGAACCCAAAATTATAGACGAAGCAATCAAATGGGTTATATTGATGGAAAAAAAGTCGAGGGATCCGAAAACCGGGCTTTTATACCATGCCTGGGACGAGAGTAAAGAGCAGCAATGGGCAAATAAAGAAACCGGTCTGTCACAACATTTTTGGGGCAGGGGAATGGGTTGGTATGCTATGGCATTAGTTGATATTTTGGATTATGCCGCCGATCATCCTAAAAAAGATGAGATTATCAAAATTATTAAAAGAACCGCCGAAGCCATTGTTAAAGTGCAGGATAAAAAAACAGGTGTTTGGTATCAGGTACTTGATTTGGCTGAAAGAGAGGGAAACTACCTCGAAGGTTCTGGAAGTGCGATGTGTACCTATTTTCTGTTGAAGGCAGTTAAAAAAGGATATCTCGATCCAATCTATTTAAGTTCTGCAAAAAAAGCTTATCTCGGTATGATAGACCATCTTATAAAAAAGGAGAATGATGGAAGAATTATCATTACTCCTGTATGTGCGGGTGCCGGTTTGGGAGGAAATCCATACCGCGATGGAAGTTACGAGTACTATATAAACGAACGAAAGAGGGATAACGACCCCAAGGCAGTTGGCCCGTTTATTATGGCCAGCATATTATATGAGAATCTCTGATCATGATAAAATTAAAGCAAGTTGGACGGCAAGGTATGATATTATGGTTCGGATTCAAAAACCTATGTTCCTTGACAGACAGTTTATTAGTACGAAATCAATAACGTTAATTTCTAATTGAATTGAGAGAAATTTGCAGAATCAGATAAAGAGCGAATTTATGAAGATAACAGTAATACTTAGTGTTATTTGGGTTTTATGTTCATTTATATCTGTGTCAGGCCAAGAGTTGCTGCCTGCTTTTCCCGGTGCTGAGGGACATGGTAAATATGTTACCGGGGGTAGAGGAGGAAGGGTTATTGCGGTTACAAATCTTAATGACAGTGGGCTGGGAAGTCTGAGGGCTGCAATAGATGCTACCGGTCTCAGGATTGTAGTATTCCGGGTTTCAGGAACTATTCAGCTAAAAAGTAATATTTCAATCAAAAATGACAATATAACCATTGCCGGGCAGACCGCTCCGGGAGATGGAATCTGTTTGCGCGATTACCCGGTAACTGTTGACGCGAATAATGTTATTATCCGGTTTATGAGGTTCAGAATGGGTGATGAAGCAAATCAGGAAGGAGATGCCTTAGGAGGACGATTCAAGAAAAACATTATTATTGATCACTGCTCCATGAGCTGGTCAACCGATGAATGTGTTTCGTTTTACCAAAATGAAACTTTTACCCTTCAGTGGTGCATTATTTCTGAAAGTCTGCGCAATTCGATTCATGAAAAAGGAGCTCATGGATATGGTGGTATTTTTGGAGGTAAAAATGCTTCATTTCACCATAATCTTCTCGCACATCACGATAGCCGAAACCCGCGCCTCGGAGAATCGGCAGGCGATATTTTTGCTTTGACTGATGCCGTGGATTTGAGAAATAATGTCATCTACAACTGGGTTGGAAACTCATGTTATGGCGGAGAGGGGATGAATGTAAACATTGTCAACTGTTATTACAAACCTGGTCCGGGTACAACAAAAACTTCCAGAATAATCAGTATTGATAAAAATACCGAATCAGGAAATGCAGTATCTAATACTTGGGGAAAGTTTTATATCAATGGAAATGTTCTTGCCGGTTCAGAAGTGGCAACAAATGATAACTGGATGTATGGCGTTTACAATCAATTTAATAGCAAATATATTAATGTTTCTCAAACTGATAAAAATGCAATGAGATTGTGGATACCCATCAATTTTGGGGAGGTTACCACCAATTCGGCTGAAATAGCCTATACAAAAGTACTTGATTATGCTGGAGCAAGTCTGACAAGAGACGCTGTGGATTTGCGTATTGTTCACGATGTCAGTACAGGAACTGCAACATTTATGGATGGAGGAAATGGGAGTACCAAAGGAATTATTGATACCCAAAGTGCAGTGGGAGGCTGGCCGATGCTGAAATCTGCGGAAGCTCCGACTGATACTGATAGTGATGGGATTTCTGACAACTGGGAAACTGCCAACGGATTAAACAAAACAAACAATAATGATGCCCAGCTGAAAACCGTTGATGGCGTTTATCCAAACATCGAAGTTTATCTGAACAGCTTGGTTTCTGCCATTATTGAAAATCAAAATCCAAACCAAATCACCGGTTCATCTTTCGAATATAAAACTAAGGAAAATCCACTGAAGGTATTCTTCAATTATAATACAGAAAAGTTGAATATCTCTCACATTAGAAAAATTGAGAAGATCCAGCTTTACTCAATCCCGGGCACGCTGTTATATGAGGTCAAAGCAAACAATATTGAAATGCAATTGCACATTCCTCCATTGCACAAGGGGATGTATATTGTTCGTATTCAGGATGATGAAAAGAGATATTATTCTGAAAAATTAGTATATTGATTATCAAATACTTTGTATGAAGGCAAAAATGAACCCTTAAAAAATGTGCTTTTTCAATAATTTAACTTCAAAGTTATAAAATAGAACAATATGGAAAATCTCAATAAATTATCAGCTATGATGAAAAGAATACTTAAACTTACGATTATTTTGGTTATAATCAGTGCTTTAAATGCGGCAGTGTCGGGGCAAAACAACAAAATCACGGATGTGGAAATCCTGAAGTCCATTAAAAAGGCAACCATCTACATGATCGAAAAAGTAAGCTATAAAGGGGGTTTTGTGTGGGATTATCTGCCCGATTTTTCGCGTCAATGGGGTGAGATGGAGGCTTATAGAACTATGGCCTGGACACAGAGTGACGGAACTCCGGCAATGGGAGAATTTTTTCTTGACCTTTATCATGCTACCGGTGACGAGTTTTATTATCAAACGGCCGAAAAAGTCGCTTCTGCACTTATCTGGGGTCAGAACCCGGCTGGCGGATGGAATTACTGTTTCGATTTTGCAGGCGAGTCCTCATTAAAGCATTGGTATAATACCATCGGTAAGAATGGCTGGAGGCTTGAAGAGTTTCAGCATTACTACGGAAATGCCACTTATGATGACGATGCAACAGCCTCTCCTGCAAGATTTCTGCTACGAATTTATACCGAGAAGAATGACCCGAAATACCGCCCGTCAATAGATAAGACAATTCAATTTCTTTTAGACAGTCAATATCCTATCGGAGGCTGGCCTCAACGCTACCCGCTGAAGTTTGAATATTCGAAAAATGGGGCTCCGGATTATTCATCCTACATTACCTTTAATGACGGCGTGCATAAAAACAATGTCAATTTGTTAATTCTCTATTACAGAGTACTTGGTTTACAGAATTTGGCAGATCCTATTCTTCGTGGTATGAATTGTGTTTTGACTTTACAGCAAGGAAGTCCGCAACCCGGATGGGGCGACCAATATACACTCGACTATAAACCAAACCATGCACGCTCTTATGAACCGCGTTCGATGAATACCCGACAAACAGCGGAATCTGCTGAAAATCTGATGGATTATTATCAGATAACTGGAGAGACCAAATTCCTATCACGTATTCCTGAGGCATTGGATTGGGTAGAATCAACCCGGCTTTCAGATATGGATGTCGCCAAGTACGGCAGCAATAAGGCAAAAGATGGAAATATTGCGTGTCCAATGTATGTTGAAATCGGCACCAATCGTGGTTTATATACTTACAAAGTTGGATCAAATGTATTGAATGGCCGTTATGTTTTGAGTTATTCCCTCCCCGGCAAATTAGCTTATCTGAATATCAAAAAAATACGAGAACGATATAATCAACTGAAATCTAATACTGTTGAGCAGGCCACAGTCAATTCTCCGTTTAATACTATGTCCAAAGCATATATTTTCCCCGACTATACAGAGCTTAATCTCAAGAAAAAACCTACTCAGCAGGAAGTTGCAAAACTTCTTGGAGATCTTGTAAACGGGGAATATTGGCTTTCACCGATTGCTGCCACTTCCAATCCATATATCGGTGACGGCAGTATGGAAATTGTGTCGAATGTAAATGTTGACAGACAGGCAGGAGACAAATATGACACGTCACCTTTCACTCCAGACCCTGAAATAATGGGTATTACAACCAAATCATTTATGCAAAACGTCTCATTGCTGATTGCCTATCTTAAGAACAAGTAATAATGAATCGGTTTTGATAAACAGAAAGCATAAAACCCAAATAATCTCCGGCAAATTATTTATTCCACAATCCGCCGTTATTTCATAAAAAACTTGGTATTCAGATTTTTATTCTTTCCTTTGTTCTTGTAAGAATAAATTTTGAACAACAGTAAAAATAATGCTACAGAATGGAAAGATTATTGGAAATATTGGGGTTTCAGGATGGTTCGGGAGAAATAAACAATGGTAAAACTGCATATATACTCCCAATTTGGCATGTATTGTGCACTTTTATTGTATATATTTGCTAGTTATAAACAATAAAAAACAGCTAATGATAAAAATTATATAAATATACAAATAAGATGATTAGTAAAGACGAACTTCTTGAAATGTTAAGTGATATTGAAAGTGCAAGAATAGAAAGGACAATTTCTGTAAATAATACAGATAAATTTGGACAAGCAATTTGTGCTTTCTCAAATGATTTGCCAAACTATCAGAAATGTGGTTATTTGATTATTGGAGCAGATGATAAAACCGGTAAATTGTCTGGATTAAAAGTTACAGACCAATTATTGCAGAATTTAGCTGCGATAAAAGATAATGGCAATATTGTTCCACCACCTGCTTTATCTGTCGAAAAATTTGTTTTTGACGAGGGAGAACTTGCAATTGTTGAAGTTTCTCCACATTTTCAACCACCAGTGAGATATAAACAACAAGTTTGGATTAGAAATGGTCCAAGAAAAGCCGTTGCAAATGAAGGTGAAGAACGTATTTTATCAGAAAAAAGATCTTCTTTTGCGCGAGCTTTTGAAACACAACCATGCCATGAAAGCCAATTAGAAGATTTAAGCTTAGATATATTTAAATTATCATATTTGCCGAGTGCCATTGATAGAGAAACTTTGGAGCGTAATAATAGAGATGTTAGAGAACAATTGGCTTCATTGAAATTTTTTGACCTTAAAGCAAACAAGCCAACAAATGCTGGAGTAATAATGTTTGGCAAAAATCCGAGCTTTTTTCTGCCTGGCGATTATATTCAATATGTGCGATTTAATGGAACAGAACTCACAGATGATGTAGCTTTTGAAAAAACATTCTCAGGGGATTTGCTTACTCAATTAAGAATTATAGATGATTTTATTAAGAATCAAATTATTAAAGAAAGTCCTATTAAAGCAACTACTCTTCGAGAAGATAAAAAAATAAATTATCCTAATTGGGCTATACGTGAATTATTATTAAATGCGATTATTCATAGAGATTATCAGGCAAATGCCCCAATTAAGTTTTATGAATTCACGGATAGAATTGAAATAACTAATCCGGGAGGATTATTTGGTGAAGCAAGACCGGAAAATTTCCCTAATATGAATGCTTATAGAAATCCGGAAATTGCATCAGTCGCAAAAAATTTGGGTTATGTAAATAAATTCAATGTTGGTGTAAAAAGAGCAATAAAATTACTTTCCGAAAATGGCAATCCTGAGCCTGATTTCAAGAAAAATGAACTTCATCACTTTTGTGTAATAATTTTTGCAGCATGAAAACAATTATCTTTTTTAATAATAAAGGCGGTGTTGGCAAGACTACTTTAGTGTACCATTTTGCATATATGCTTAGCGAATTAGGTTACAAAACTTTAGCAGTAGATTTAGACCCACAAGCAAATCTAACTACAATGTTTTTGGATGAAGATAGACTCATCAAAATATATGAAAATGAAGATACAAGACAGACAATTCTCAATAGTATTAAGCCTCTCACAAAAGGGATTGGAGATATTTCTGAAGCAATTATTGAAACAATAAATGACAATTTATATTTAATACCTGGAGATTTGGAGTTGTCAATATTTGAAGATAGACTGAGCGATAATTGGAATAAGTGTTTAAATAAAGATGAACTTGCATTTCGAATAACATCATCATTTTATCGAATTATTCAAAATGCAGCTTTCACACATCATTTTGATTATACATTAATTGATGTTGGACCTAATTTGGGAGCTATTAATCGTGCAACTTTCATCTCAGCTGATTATATTGTTGTTCCAATGGCGGCAGATTTATTTTCATTGCAAGGATTAAAGAATTTGGGTTCAGCTATAAGTAGGTGGAAGGAAGAATGGAATGATAGATATTCACGAAACCCTGAGCCTGAATTAAAGTTGCCCAAAGGGAGCGCAAAGCCAATAGGATATATAGTAATGCAACATGTTGCTACAGAAGGGAAACCTGTATTTGCATATAAAAAGTGGGCAGACAAAATTCCATTAATTTTCCGAAAATCTGTTCTTGTAGATAATAATACCGAAAGTGTAAACCTTGAAGGAGACCAATATTGCATCGCGTTAATAAAGCACTATAGAAGTTTAATGGCAATGGCGCAGGAAGCGAGAAAACCAATTTTCTTGCTAAAACCAGCAGACGGAGCAATAGGTGCACATTTTAATGCAGTCAAAGAAGTTTACAAAGATTTTAATAAGCTTACAGATAATATAATAAAAAAATGTTTATAACATCGCATATAGCCGTCAGTCAGGGCATTACAAGTAAGATACTTTTGTGTGTTTAGAACAAGCATTTGTTTTTCAAACGAGCTGTATCCCTTACCCTGTCCGCCGCATATGCGTTGTCGTTAAGTTTCATGGTATAATAACAGTGCAACATTCTATTGATAAATTTTGTACTTTTGAGACGATATGGTAGATGAAATAAAAAATATTGATTCTATAATTCAGCATTGATAAAATTGAAATTTTAAGACAATGGTTGATAAATCAATTATAGATACTGCAAAACGGTATATTCAGAGGATTCCTGCCGATTTGGAGCTGAAAAAAGCATATTTATTTGGGTCTTATGCTAAAGGGATTGAGCATCCAGACAGTGATATAGATATTGCCATTGTGGTAGGCAAAATGGATGATTTTTTTGCTGTTCAAATGCAATTAATGCGTTTGAGAAGAGACATTGATTTAAGGATTGAACCTCATCCATTTTTGGAAGGAGATTTTAATATACAGAATCCTTTTGCTAATGAGATTGAAAAGACAGGGATGGAGCTTAAATAGAAACCACGAAGCCTCCAAATTTTTTCCGGACTTTATCGAAAAACCAAAACAGCAAAAAGAAGCGAACAAAGAATGACCGGAGTTCATCCATTTCAAAGCATTACAAAAAAACCATAATTACCTGTCTGAAAATTCGATCTCCAACCTTGTGGCGTGCTTTCCAAACAAATAATCTTTGAAAAGTAATAAACCTGTAAGATTGCCACCTATTCTCAAAAATCAAAGAACCTTTCCCCCATTACTCTTCCTACATCGTTGCCAACACATTTACTCCAAAATTCTTACGCAAAACATTTTCAATAATCCGCCACTTTTTTCATAAAAAATCTTGCTATTCAGTTTTTTATTCTTTCCTTTGTTTCTGTAAGAATAGATTTTGAACAAC
>CAILKW010000786.1 GCA_903834845.1 uncultured Bacteroidia bacterium
GTTATAGAATGAAAAATAGAAAAACAATCTTTTTGAATCAAAATTAATAACGTATTTTTGGCAACAATTATGCATCACTATTTTCCATTTTCGAAGCATCATTATTTTCCGAAATCACAGCATATTGCATTTCCGGTAACACATGGAGACTAAATAAGATTTATGAATATGTTCAGATTCGAGGCATTTTAGGTGAAGGAGGTGTATTATTGTGGTCATTACTGAAAGATAAGATAGAAATAAAATTTATAGTAGTGGCTTGTTTGATATTCTCAGTAGTTTCAGTAAAAACACAATCGTTGATATGTTTATATATTTTAATTTTCATAAATATTATTATATACATTGGTTCGACAAAAATGCTAAAAGAGTCATTGCATAATTATAAACAAAAGCTAATGTTTTTAAAAAATAATAAATAAAATATGATGAGCATTAGCATAGTAGTCCAGAGCCATTTACTAGAACACAAGGCAAACGCTCAAGTGCTGCAGCTTCAACGCATGCCGCTAGCAAGTATAAAATAGTCTAAATGAAAAAAGAAGAATTATTAGAAAAACAATATACATTATTAATCAATCATTAATAGGAATGAACAATGTAGAAGTCTTCTGTAATTATGAATTACAGAATTTTACCGATAGAAAACGAGAATTCCATATTGTAAAAAAAAATATTGCTAACGGTTTTGAAATAATGGTTGTAATTGAATGTAAGAATTATAAAAAGTCTGTTCTGTTTCAATAATAGAATCATTTCATAGTAAATGTTTAAGAATACCTAATAGAAATAAAAAGATATTTGATTCTAAAAATGGTTATCAAATTGAGGCAAAAAAAGCTGCAAAAGAATTCGGTAATGGGATATATGATGTAGAAACATTGGAAGCCAATTTAGTTAAGTTATGGTTAAGTGTTGCCAATATAAAATCTGTTGCTAGATATATTCATATAAAATAGGCACGAATATGGTCTGAACCAGCTGCTAATAATGTGAATTTTGATTTCGATTCACAAGTTTTTAATGTTAGCAACCAAAAGAAGCAGCAAAACCGTGTAAGACTTAAACCAAAGTTTTGAGTCTTTAGTATGTGGCGTGCTGAAAACCAAGTATAGAGTTTCAAATAAACAGAGAAAAAAATCGGATGGTAACAAAAGCTAATTGCCATCGGGGTAAAGTGCTGAAATAGAGATTATCGTTCTTATAGTGATATAAGTAACAAGCAAGTTAAAGTTTCCAAAATCCTCGGCAGCAATTTGATTGGAGCGTTGCCAATTGAAAAGAAACAGCACTATCGCACAAACCCAACAACAAAGTTATGAGTTTTTATAATGTGACGTGCTGAAAACCAAGTAAGGAGTTTCAAACAAGCAGAAGAAAAACATTCGTTTGCTAACAAAAGCTAATCGCAATCGGGGTAAAGTGCTGAAATATAGATTATCGTTCTTATAAAGATTTGAGGTAAAAGTAAGTTAACGTTTCCAAAATCCTCGGCAGAAATTAGCTTCATCCGTCATGGCGCATAATAAAAAAACCAGGACATACTATCCGAAATTTGGAGAATTGTAACTTTTAAGTTACCTTCGCGTATTATTGATTGAAACATGGATAAAATCCGAGAGATAATTGCATATAAAAACTACTTTGGAGACTTCTTAATAAAGCAACCCATTAAGGTTCAGGATAAAATCTTCAAAATATTAGAAGCTATTGAGACCTTAGAGAGGATTCCAACAACTTACCTGAAACTCATTTCAGGGACAAATGGACTTTACGAAGCAAGAATCCAATTAGGTTCAGACATTTGGCGAGTTATTTGCTTCATCGACAAAGGGAAGCTTGTAATCCTTTTAAACGGATTCCAGAAAAAGACACAGAAAACGCCTAAAAACGAAATTGAAAAGGCAATATTTTTAATGAAAGAGTATTATGAAAGCAGAAAGTAACGACAAAGACATTTCGACCTGGTCTCAAATTAAGGATCAGGTTTACGGAGAAAAAGGGACAGAAAGGCGAGACAATCTTGAGAGAGAAGCTGAATCTTTCAAAATAGGACTTTTGTTAAAAAAAGCAAGGGAATCAAAACACATGACTCAAGAAGAATTAGGACTCATCATTGACAAGAAAAGAGCTTATATTTCTCGCGTTGAGAATGATGGCAGTAATATCACACTAAGTACGCTTTTTGACATTGTGGAAAAAGGATTAGGAGGGAAAGTTAGTATTTCCATAGACGTTTAGTGTTGGACAAATTACACGCTATAATAGCACCTACCCACAAGCGTGGTTTCGGTGCTCGAAGGATACGAAAAAAGTAAAAGTAAAATATTGATACGTAAAAAGTTTAGTGATAAAAATCCCCGCCCGCTGGTAGCTGCAAACGTGGCCAGTTGAAAATAAACAGCGCAATCGCACAAACCCAACAACAAAGTTATGAGTTTTTATAATGTGACGTGCTGAAAACCAAGTATAGAGTTTCAAACAAACAGAGAAAAACAATCCTTTGCTCACAAAAGCTAATTGCAATCGGGGTAAAGTGATGAAATAGAGATTATCGTTCTTATAGAGATTTAAGTCACAAGTAAGTTAAAGTTTCCAAAATCCCCGGCGCCAATTTGATTGGAGCGTTGCCAATTGAAAAGAAACAGCACTATCATACAAGCCCAACAATAAAGTTTTGAGTATTTATAATGTGACGTGCTGAAAACCAAGTATAGAGTTTCAAACAAACAGAGAAAAACAATCGGTTGCGAACAAAAGCAACTTGCAATCAGGGGAAAGTGCTGAAATAGAGATTATCGTTCATATAGAGATTTGAGGTAAAAGTAAGTTAAAGTTTCCAAAATCCCCCGCAGCAATTAGCTTCGTCCGTTAGGTGCTACATAAAAGAACGACAACCGACAAATTGAAGATCTTTATTAATTTTGCAGGAAAATACAATGACTAAAAGTAAATGAAAGATTTAACGACATCAAATATTGAAAGGCAAAATATTTTAAATAACAAATTTGCCATAGAACAAATTCAAGAATACATTGGATTTACAGGATTGTTGTTTGAAAACGAGTATCGTTTTACAAAAGATATGGTTTCGGACTTTTTTGAAATTGAAGAACGAACAATTGAACGCTATTTAGAACAATACGAAACAGAATTAAAACACAATGGATATATTTTAACCAAAGGCAAACAACTGAAAGACTTTAAATTACAATTTGGTCACGTCATTAATGTCGGTACCAAAACAACACAATTGGGATTGTTTAATTTTAGGTCGTTACTAAATTTAGCAATGTTACTAAAAGAAAGTGAAAAGGCACGACATTTAAGAAGTAAAATTTTAGATATAGTAATTGAAAGTATTAATCAAAGAACTGGTGGCGGAACAAAATATATAAACAGACGTGACGAAGATTATTTAATAAATGCCATCAGAGAACATAAATACAGAAAAACATTTACAAGTGCATTAAATAAATATGTCGCATTAGGAAATTACAAATATTCATTATACACTGATTTAATATATCAGTATATTTTTAAAGAATATGCAAAGGAATATAAGCGAATATTGCGTTTACACGAAAACGAAAATGCCCGTGATACAATGTATGCAGAAGTATTAAAACTAATTGCATCATTCGAAATAGGAATTGCGTATGAAATAGAGAAAAAAAGTAAAGAATTAAATAGGCAATTACAATCAGTTGAAGTAGATTTAATTATTAAAAATATCGCTCAACATCCTTCGCAGTTGCCACATATTGAAGACGCAAGAATAAAAATGTCATCAAGAGATAACTATTTTAGAGACGCTTTTCATCATAAACTTCAAGAATATATTACATCGGTTTCACCAGCAGATTTTGAAAGATTTTTAGGCGAACATAGTATTGAAAATTTTGAAAATCAACTAAAAGAAGCTGAAGGCGTTTTTAAACGATTAAAAGATAGCGAATGATGAAAATAGTTTATTTTTCAAATATTGATGAAGTAATTCTTTTACACGAAAAAACTATTGAAATTAGTGGTGGTGGAACCAAGGGAATTATAAACTTAAATTCGTTACTTGCCGCATTAGAGCATATCAAAAATGATGATTATTACCCAACATTTGAAGAAAAATTAACACATTTATTTTTTGTTGCCAACAAAGGTCATTGTTTCAATGACGGGAATAAACGGATTTCTATTACTTTGGGCAGTATGTTATTACTTAAAAATGGTTATCTTGTTGCAGCCAGAGAATTTTTATTTCGTATGGAAACAATTAGTTATCATGTAGCGGCAGGGAGAATTACAAAAGAATTACTTTTAGAATTAATTTCGTCAATTATACATGAGCCGGATTTTAGCGAAGAATTAAAACTTAAATTGATGAATAATATTGAAAATTAAGCACCTAACATATAATAAACCTACTTTGCTGGCTTTCTGTAATTTGGAGCATTTTACGTATATTAAAGGCATTTGTGCCGATTTATACGAAAGTGCCGATAAGTTACTGAAAGCCTACACGGCGGCCATTATTTTTAGTTATTGCATCAAAAAATAATAGACCATTAGATAACAAATATATCGTATTGATTTGAAAAATATCTTATTCAAATTTTAAAATATACCAACAGCTGTTGGTATATTTAGCGCAATTCTATAACACCAACAGCTTTTGGTAATTTACAAATAAAATGGAAGAAATATCGAATAAAGAATACTCTAAATTATTGACTGAAATTGTTGATAATATTGAAAAAGCAAAAGTTAAGGTCTCGAAAATGCTAAACTCAACACTTATTGAACTTTACTACAATAATGGAAAATTAATAATTGAACGGCAACAACAATTTGGTTGGGGACAATCCGTAATAAAGCAACTTTCAAAAGATTTGAATAAGAAATATGTCGGATTTAATTCAAAATACAGAATTACCTGTAACTTACAATAATTTGTTGCAAGATATTAGGTCTATTCTTGAAAACGGTTTGACAAATGAGTATTTCGGTCAAACTGTACAATGCATTCCGGAGTAAAGTGTACAATAAAAAAGAGGATCAATTTGTGGCACAAAAGTAGTTTAATTTTTCTTTCTCAGCGACTCTCCTTTTAACTCGAACCGATGGGCATTTACTGCCAATCTGTCCATGATAGCATCGGCGATAGTGGATTCGCCGATGCATTGGTGCCATTTTGCAATTGGCAACTGTGAGGTAATAATAACCGACTTTTTCCCATACCGGTCTTCCAGTATTTGGAGCAAAGCCAGCCTGGTCACCCCATCTAAGGGGTAAAGGCCAAAATCGTCGAGTATGATAAGATGTGCTTTTTCGATCTGGTTCAGCAGTTTCACATATGTGCCGTCCAATTTTGAATCGGTAATTTTCTCGAAAAAACGGTTGATCCCAAAGTACAGTGTCCTATACCCAAAGGAACAGGCCTGCCTTCCGATTGCGCATGCCAGGTAACTCTTCCCGCAGCCAGTTGCCCCATTGATCAACAGGTTTTCAGCCCTTTGTATAAATGAACAATCCGCGACCATCATCAGTTTTTCCTTTGACAGGTTGCGGTTGGCATTGCAATGCACCTGCTCCAGGACCGCATTGTAGCGCAGCTTGCTTTGGAGAAGGAACATCTCGGTTTTTTTGTGCGTCCTGTCCTGTAGTTCGGCCTCTGCAAGTCTTGCCATAAACTGGCTAAGGGACGGCTGGTCCTGCAAGGGCATCGACAATACTGCCTGGTAGGCACGGGACATACCATGTAGCTTCAATTGGGACAAATGATCGAGTGTGATTTGTGTGTTCATGTTTTTTGTTTAAATATTTGTATTTGTGCACTTTAATTTAATTATAGGATTGCGGGCCCCGTATGTTTTCATGTTCGGGTATGGCGAACAGCATTAACTGGTCCCCTTCCTGTTGTTTGTCAAGGTTGTTTTCCAGTATGCTCTTGATCGTCCCATAGGTTGCCCTGCTTCCTTTTAGGGCCCTTGTGCAGGCTGATTCGAAACGCCCCGGCCCGTAGATGTCGGAAAGCCGTTTCAGGCCAATACAGGCGTTATAGGTCTGTTCGACAAAGTCTTTGGAGGCAAGGACCCTCTTGAAGAAAATAGTCGAGCTTTCCCCCATCTTGGAGGCCAGCGACAAAAAATATCCAGCGTCCCATCCCAGGGTTTCATTGTACCGGAGGTGTTTTTGGGGCATATGTTCGGCAAGGGTCGTGTACCCGTAGTTCCTGTAATCGCGTTTATGGGCAGCGATCCTGTGAAAACCAATGAAGACTTCCACATCTTGTTCATCGTAAACAATTTTGGTGGACTGCCCTATAAACTGAAATGGGACACTGTACTGGTGTTTGTCCTCGCCCAGGACCACGTGATAGTTCAGTTGTACTTTGGCCGTTGTGGTGTGCTTGATGACAAATGGCTCCTGTGGCAACGGCTTCAAAAATGGTTTCTCGTCTTTTATAAAACGCTCACTGCGGCTTCCCCGGAGCTTTTGGAACATGGCCATGTTGTACCCCTCAAGAAGCACCGAAATCCTTTTGTTCAGCTCGTGTATGCTATGGAACTCTTCGTTGCGCAGTTTGGCATAGACCCGAAGATAGGACAGGTTGACGTTGTTTTCAACAGTGGGCTTGTCCTTGGGTTTGCGTGGACGTGTGGCCGTGAGGTTGGTGTTGTAATGTACCGCCCATTGATCTGCCAGTTCCTGGAACTTGTACTCATAACGGTCGTTTTTCCCAATATACTGCTTCATATTGTCGCTCAGGATATTACGTGGGACACCGCCCAAAAAGTCAAGGCAACGGTTTAGGGAAGAAAACAAATGTTCCTGCCGGGCAGTTGACAAAGCCTCCACATAGGTGTAATTGCTAAATGGCAGGGTACAGACCAGCACAGGGCAATAGACCATTTCCCCTGTTTGTATGTCGATATAATGCAATTGTTTACCGGCAAAATCAACTTGGAGGCAATCGCCGGCCAAATGATAAAGGTGCATGGTTGCTGCCGCACATTTGAGGTGCCGGCTAAAATGTTCGCAGAACTGGGTATAGCCATAACCTTCCGGGTAAGAACCAAAGTATTCTTCCCAAAGCAGCTTGCGTGTCACCCCCGTGCGGTGCAGCTCA
>CAILKW010000787.1 GCA_903834845.1 uncultured Bacteroidia bacterium
GATCTAAAGTCTGTTTGTTTTCAATGTTGTCCTTCTTGCAACTTAAAATTACAATGGACATAAATACTGTCATTGTCAGGATCATGACGTTTGTAACCTTCTTACTCATATTGTCTTACGTTTCTAATAGTCGTCAACTAAAGCGAATGTTTGTTTTGGCTATGATCCCGACTGCTAGTGGGATCAATTAGGTTTCAAACCCCATCAATTGTTATGGCTTTTATTATAACTTGTTTTTTATTTCAGAATATTCTTTTTCTCCATCGTTTAACTCAGGAATTGTTACTTTAGGACTGCCATCCCTGCTAACACTACATTCTACAAAGATCACAGAATTGTTCTTATAGGCTAATGGCACTTTATAAAGTTTTCCATAAGATTCGATTTGTAAGTATGCCTTTTCATTGCCATTTTCAAGTTCAATTGTTATTTTTTGGTCATTGTCTAACCCACACACAAAAGAATTATTGATATAAACTGGAAATGAAATGCCCGAACCGAAAACTCTCTTTGGTCGGTATAGCTTTATATACCTTGAGTCCTTATTATTTGTTTCGGTTACAACTTTAAAACTTTGAATAGGCAGTTTTTCAAGTTGTAAAACCAGGGCAGTTATATCATAACTTTTAGACTTAAATGGTCCGGGAGACCTAATTTGTTCAATCTTTACAGCATTACCATTTAATTGTAATGCACCTTCCTTTATAAGCTCAATAGATTCATTAACTTTAAATTTGTCGGAAGTGAAAAAATTACCTTTGGTTTCTACTTTCCCTAAAAAAGCAGTGTTTTCAGGCATAATTTCATTTTTGCCGAAAACATAAACTTCTCTTGTTACGTTCTCAGTTGCTATTCTGACTCCGCTTATGACGGATAATTTTGGAGAACAGGAAACTAATGCAATAGATGTAAGAGCTATGCTCAAAATCTTTTTTTTCATGTTATTTGTCAGTTTCTGAAAATATACCAGGTTAGGTTCCAGATTGTAGATGTGGTAAATTTAGAACATAAATCCGGCTGACCACTAAAGTTTATTAGTTGCACAACAGTTTCTATTCGTATGTCCCCCACCATATTCGTCAATCTGCGGCAATAGGCAGGTTTTTTCAGCTTATTTTTTCGAGAAAAATATTCTTGTTATAAATATCCCTTTCCCATCATCTTTTCCTGAGTCCGACTCAACACCGCTTGTTATAAATGCAACTGACCAACCTTCTTTTACAACTTCATTTATTTTAGCTGCAATTACTGCATCATTGGAAGCAATATTGCCGAAATTTATTCCAACCATGCTATAGAAATTTAACAACTTTGTCTCCTTCATATTGAGCCCGCCTTCCTTCACCTCGTCTCTGTCAACCTGGTCTTGTTTCGATTTATTGCCGTCGCGAACCGTTGTCAGTGAATTAACATCAACTGTGCCTTGTGCATCAACAATTCTTGATCGTCCGGCACCCATGGGGACAATAGATTCAATTATCGTTACCACTTTGTACTCCTGAGCATAAACACTAATTGATGTTATTAAGACAAATAGTAATAATAGCTTTTTCATAATTTCATTTTTTATTTATTGTCCTACTCTTTTGGATTTTCGGTTTCTCCCCGTTTTTATCTGGTTTCTGGTCTCCTTTTAATGTTGTGTAATATAGTCAATTCTGAATGTCGTTTAGCCTGTATAACATTTGAGTGCAAGAGCCGTAAAGTTATATGGGTTTCGGTTCTGTCAGGTTACACCGAAGTTTTGC
>CAILKW010000788.1 GCA_903834845.1 uncultured Bacteroidia bacterium
ATTTGCTCTGGTAATCCAACCAACTGCCATATAGTTTTCTTTACCATTTACTTTTACTCCCAAAATGCTCATTGGCATTGGAATATAAACATTTTTTCCAATCTTTTTCTTTTGCATAATTCTTTGTGATTTAAGATTAAAACGTTAATTGTTTTGAGGATTGTCATAGTATATGCCAAACCCTTTATAAGTTTCAATTTTGTCATTGTTTAGTAAGGAATAATACACTTTATCCATAATTACCGGGCTTTGCTTATAATCTCCGGTTAAATTCTCATAGACGAGGGTTTCTCCACCTTGTTCTGAAATCACAAACTCCATCTTTTTAAATCCGCCATAATAGGTGTAAATAATTAAAATAAAGGCAATTAAAATATGAATCGAAATTAAAATTGTTTTCATAGTTTTCATTTTTTTGTTATTATTCGACATACTTTCAAATACTTTCGGCAATTTCTTTCGCAATAGCTTTTCACAATTCTAAGGAGGTAATATTAAGGTTTTAGCTATATATTTTCTCATCTCATTTATTGATCATTTAATCCCTTTCCATTAAGAATTTGCCGGATACATTTATCAACCCTTGACTCGCGAGTCTTGGATTGTTTTGGTTCTGAGAAATAAAGATTATATGCTCTTTGTCGCCCTGGAGTCAAAGCATTGAAAGCGGTTTTCAAGGCCGGGATTTCATCTAATTTATTTTGAAATTCTTCAGGAATTATAAGTTCGGTATTCTTTTTAAAATTCACTTTCAAACCTGATTTTTCTATTTCAATAGCTTCATAAATATAGGCTTTCAAGATGGGTTCAAACTTAACTATTTCTTGAACATTTTTGAGCCGCAGCTGTCGCCCCGCCTGCGTATTTGGCCCAATATCTTTTAGAATACCTTTGGCCTCACTTAACAAGGCTCCTTTGAAAAACAAAACCGAACAATATTTTTTGAAGCCATTTATTAGAACTATGTTATTATTGTGATATGTATAACAAGGCCAACCCCACTTCAATTCTTCGGTTAGATTACAATCAAGAATGATCATTCTTAATTTCTTCAATTCGTCCTGCCACTTTTTAACTACACTTAAATATTCATCAACTTTTGGATTCATTATATTTGTTTTTTGATTAATACTCTGAAATACAGTGATTTTATTTCTGCTTAAATTTCTGTTTCTTTTTAGGCTTGTCACATTGTGGGTTTGCTTAGCCATACTGCCAACGGTTGGGGCAAGGAATACCTTGGAAGCGAACAGAATAAAGTTTGCCATCATAAATCCAGCTTAATAATTGCGATGAATTACTTGAATTTAGGTTAGTATAGTTTTCTTCTTTGAAATGAACTGTTGTGAGAGGGCACTACGTAAGTTAACTGCCGGTGGAGCCGTCAACACGATTATAGACATGTGCCATATTTCTATTAGCCTTAATATCAATTAAATCATTTTTTATTTATTAAAATACTTTTGTATTAACAACTGTAATACAGCTTTGTTGACAGGTTTTGTAATATAGTCATTACATCCTGCCTTGAGTGCCTTTTCCCGGTCACCTGCCAACGCATAAGCGGTTTGAGCAATTATAATTACATCCTTGTTAAATGTCCTGATTTGCCGTGTGGCTTCATATCCGCCCATTTCG
>CAILKW010000789.1 GCA_903834845.1 uncultured Bacteroidia bacterium
GGCCGAGCGTGACAAATTGTTTGTCGAGTTAGTAAAAATTAAAATGGAGATGATGCGCATGGCTGACAATCCGGAAGCATACCAACCACAAAAAACAAATACCCAAAATATGGAAACCAAACAGTATTCGATAAAAGTTGAAGGTGACAACAATATTATAATACAAGGTGTTGAAGGCAGTAACCAACCAAAAAAAACATCCATTGATGAAATCATTTGTATGTTAGACAAACCAGAAACTTTGGATGATGCTTTGAAGCTCGCAAATAATCTTATATTTCCAGGAAGTGATCAGGGCTTGTTTAACCAAAAAATGCGGAAGTATCAAATAGGAATGTCTGATTATGAAAAAGATAGCTGGAAAAGCGAAATGAAAAGTTTCCTTCAAAAATACAATCGGATTAATTTCTAAAACAAGTCAAGCAAAATATATGGACATTGAAGAAATCATAAGAAAGCTAAGTGATCCAGCTACTGTTTTAGAGGCTATGAATCACGCAAGTAACTTGCCCTTTACTGATAAGGATAGTGCTTTGTTTAAGCAAAAACGTCATAAATATCATGTAGGTATGAGTGATTATGAAAAAGATAGTTGGAGAAGCGAAATGATGGGATTTTTATCTGTTTATGAATCAAAATACGGTAATTACACCGCCGATAGACTTAACAGGTGGCATCATTTGGATAGGAATGTTTTAAAAGAAAAATTCAAAAGATTGTGCCGTGAAAGTAATTTTCCGATCAAAGTTTTGTTTTTTGAAAACAACATTAAAGCACTTTCGCATCGGGTTCATGATATTCTGTATTCCTATCATTCTGTGCATTATCAATCAATCAAAATCAGTAGCCCAAAAGGGAACATGAATGATGATATTATTGATTTTACCAATGAAAGTACATTACAAGACGACTGGACTGAATTTGTGCAAAATATTTTTGGCCTAAACGTCCCTTTCATTCAAATCCCGAATGAATTTATGAAGAATGGTTTACATAAACAGACACACTTTGTGATACAATCTGTTGATAAATTTTGCTTTGAGCATTTTCAAGCTTATTACGATTTTTGGGCATTATTAAATCCGGAACAATCACTTTTTCTTTTCCTGCATGTTCCAGAAAAATCGTTGCCTAAGGATCTGATTAGTCCCAACTTTCTTGTTTGTTATGCCGATCAATACGAATGTGTGGAGAAATTGGATTTTACCCGTTTCTTTTCAACATACGATTGCTATCAGGAGGATTTGAGTCTTTGCAATTGCGAAAGAATGACATTCAATGAAGCAGTCGAAAAATTACAATTCTGCGAAAAAAATAACTAATAATATCACCGATGGAAAATTACAACTTTTACAAAAACAAAAAGCAAGACCCGAAATTTGAAATCAATCCCAAAATGCAATTGCAGAAAATTGAGCCGGGCGAAGATTATTTCCCTTCCAAAGAGTTAATACAGGCTGTAAATGTGGCACTTATGCTCCAAAAACCCTTGTTGATCACAGGTGCGCCGGGTACAGGAAAATCTGAACTTGCCCACCACATCGCAAAGATTTTTGGCTGGGAACCAGTATTAGATTTTTCTACTCGCACAGACTCGGTAGCGACCGACCTGCTTTACCGCTACGACAGTCTCGCCCATTTTCACAAGGTAAATATCGAAAAATCGTGTGAATTAAGCGCTAAGGAGATTGAGGACAGTTTCATCAAATATCAGGCACTTGGACAAGCGATCTGTGATTCAATAGGTTACAATAAAGAAAAAATGGCAAAACGGAGGGTCGTACTGATAGACGAAATAGATAAAGCCCCACGCGACCTGCCCAACGATATCTTAACGGTGATAGAACAAATGAAATTTGAAGTCCCCGAATTGAAAACGGCAAAAGATACCAGTCCCACCTTTTATCTTAAAGAAGGTAAAAAAAAGGACAATGCCTTCAAACCTGTAGTTATCCTTACAAGTAACTCAGAAAAAACATTGCCTGAAGCTTTTCTGCGCCGCTGTGTATTTTTCCATATTGTAATCACAGATGAACATTTGATAGAAATCCTTTTAGGCAAAACCCGAATTTTGAGTGATTTGAAACCAGACCAAGCGACAGGGTTTGTAAAACTATTTACTAAGATTGCTGAGTTGGCAAAGGTTAAAGAACCGGCAACCCACGAATTGATCCTTTGGGTGTGGTGGATGCAAAAACATGGGTTCACTCCCGAGGACATTTATAATTTCGATAAGGAAGCCAAAGATCAAAAAATCAAATCACGAAATGAAATCTTGCTTAGTGCTGTTTCCATCCTTGCAAAAGAAACGGAAGATTGGAAGAAAGTAACGGAAGCCATAAAAGAGAGGGCAATTTTGAACAAGTAAATTTTAATTTTGAAACTAAAATAATAAATGGCTGATAATTCTTAGTGCAACTTAGAGGCTTAGTGTCTTAGTGGCTGAAAACTAATATGCCACAAAGACACTAAGTCACAAAGGTTCACAAAGAGCTGTTAAAATAAACCTTTTGATCTTGTCCCAAAGTTTTGTTTGGTTTTTAGGGATGATCAATACGGAACAATATTATTCACGACACAAATGGTAGCTATTGAAATACAAATGGGTACGGAGGAAAAATATATTGCGGTTATTAAAGATTTGCCAATCGGTTTGTTATTCGATTCGCTTCGCAACCAGGGTTTTGGCTTCGGGGTTGATACTTGGGAAACAGCCTATACTGTAATATTCAAAGCCATTGAAAGCGGCAATGTGTCGAAGCTCGATATGTGGCTATGCCCTGTATTGGCACATTCTGCCGAGCAACAATCCGTTTTTCTCGAAATCTATAAAAGGCTCTTTATCCCGGCAATCGAAAAACAAATTGAAGATACCGAAAAGGAGCAAAAACCAGAAATACCCGAAAATCCAGACCTTATAAGCCAAGAAAATACGGCACTTTCAACCCAGAAACAGGTTAACGAGGAGCAGCAGAAAATTGTGGCCTCGCTGAAAAGCCGAAGCAGCAACGCAAATTATATCAATAGGTTTGTTAAAGATACCGAAGTTGTGAGCGATAAAATGATGGTAAAGGTAGTAAGGCAACTGCGTTACACGGAACTTTCTGGAAGGTATAGTTTCGATACCGTAAAAACCATCCATAAAACAATCCATGGCGGCGGCTTGGCACTGCCCGTTTATACAGGCCAACGCCGACATATCGAATACCTGATGCTGATAGACAGGCACAACTCGCGCGACCACCAGGCACAGCTGCACAACAGTTTCTATGAGACATTGAAAACCAATAATATTTTTGTAGAACGGTTCTATTTCGACAACTCCCCCCTGATATGTCGCAACCACAGGCACGAAGGCGGAATTGCCCTCTCCGAAATCCTGAACCTCTACGAACACGCAGTTTTGATGGTTTTTACCGATGGTCTGCAATTTATTGATACATTAGATGTTAAGATTTTCAAATGGGCAATGGTCTTTAAACATTGGCAGCACCGCTTTTTCTTCAGTTCGGTGTCGCCTTCGTACTGGGGTACGCGCGAAAGATTGTTGCAGGAAGTATTTCGCTTTGTTTTGCCACTTTCGGTAGAAGGGATTCAAACTATGGCGGGAGAACTTTCGCAGACTGTGAACACTTTGGGCGACCCTCTCGACTATTGGCAAAAAAATGCCGATTATTCTCTTGTCCCTGTGCAAACAGTTGATAAACCATTGGAAACCATCGGATTGTTTTTTAACAGCCACATGAAACGGTGGATAGCTGCCTGTGCTGTATATCCCGAGTTGAACTGGAACCTCACCCTCGCACTGGGTGAAAAATTTTCTTATGAAAACACTGTTCTGAATTCGCACCGAAACATCAGCCAACTGCTGCGGCTCGAATGGTTCAAATTTGGGAGGATCCCTGATGTTTTCAGAACGGCAATGATCGAAAAATGGTTAAGCCCGGAAGATATAGCAACTGTGCATGGGTTTCTTTATGAGCAACTTAGTCAAAATATGCCACTACCCGGCGAACCCGATTATGAAGGCCGCTTATTGCAATTGGCTGTTTACGACCTGCTCAGGCAAAAAGATAGTGATATATTTAAACAGAAAGCCAATGAATTAAAGGAAATCATCGAAAAAACCAACCGCCTTCCCGACATGGTCACTCTCCATCTGATCAACGAGCACTACATGAACTCGATCTATTTCGAAATCCCCGATAGTGTACTGCTAAGGATGGGTATAGACCCTTCGCAAACCAAACAGGCAAAAAAAATACCGGCAAACTTCGTCTTGATACGTGGTGACATATTCAACATGGGTAGTCCTGAAAAAGAAGTTGATAGAATAAAAGAGAGAGAAACTCAACATTCTGTAAAACTTTCCGATTTTTACCTGTGCAAATACGCCGTGACGGTGGCCGATTTTAAAATATTTGTGGATGAAAACAACTATTTGACTGATGCAGAAAAAGGGGATGGCAGCTATTTATGGAACGGCAAGGAATGGAAAAAAGAGAAAGGGATAAACTGGCGTTTTGGTGTTTCGGGGAAAGTGCGCGAACAATCGGAATTCGATCATCCTGTAGTACATGTAAGCTGGAACGATGCTATGGAATATTGCAGGTGGCTATCGGCAAAACCAGGAAGAAATTACCGTTTACCCACTGAGGCCGAGTGGGAATATGCCTGCCGTGCCGGAACAAAAACTCCGTTCAATACCGGCGACAACCTCACCACCGACCAGGCCAACTATGATGGTAATTTCCCTTACAAAAACAACAAGAAAGGGAAATACCGTGAAACTACCGTTCCGGTGAACCATTTTGAGCCCAATGGCTTTGGGTTGTACAATATGCACGGCAATGTTTGGGAATGGTGCAACGACTGGTACGGCGATAA
>CAILKW010000790.1 GCA_903834845.1 uncultured Bacteroidia bacterium
CATTTTTTACGAAAAGGCATTTGCCAGTAACAATTAAAAGCACTTCCGGGGTTCACACATATTGCAAGTGACTGAAGTGGTGCATATTCGCCCCATCCCATACCGAAGAAATCACCTACAGGACACTCAACAGAAGGTTCACTCTCATCGTCCCAATAAATGCGTAGAATTGAAAACCGCCAGGTTCCGGTAGGAGTCATCCAGATATGATTTATTGCACCAGAACCTTCAATTACCGCAAGAGTGAAGGTTTCCCCTTTTTTGATTTTAATAAAAGGGTTTACTTTCCAACCTTGACCGAGTTCGCGGGCTGCATTCGAAGCTGATCCTTCACCGATTTTAGCCATTCCACCTTTCCCTTTTTCACCTGTAAAGTTCTCAGGACTAATTGAACGACTCTTTGCATCTGATAGGAGAAAGAGATTTCCAAGGTTATTCTGAATACCATCGAACGGAACATTCTGGCTCAACAATTGATCAAAAGCCACAATAAATAAAAAAAACAATAAGAATAATTTTATCATTGCTATACGAGTTAAAGTTTCGATAAAATTACTAACATTTTTAATAAAAAGAATTAAATTTGCAGCCGTTAAAAAAAACTTTCGGGGTGTAGCGCAGCTTGGTAGCGCGCGTCGTTCGGGACGACGAGGTCGTCGGTTCAAATCCGGCTACCCCGACAAAATTGGAGATTCAGCCCATAACAAAAAGACCACAAAATGTTGATTTTGTGGTCTTTTTATTAAATACTAACTGTAGAAATCAATCATCAATGGATTGACCGATGAGTTGACGAAATTTCCAACTTGTATTGTCGTTTACATTACCTTGAGTTTGTTTCATTAAAACACCTATAATTTTCTCTTTAGGATCAGCAAAATACTGTGTATTGAAGTAACCACCCCATTCGAAGGTACCTACGCTGGTAAGGCCTCCTTTTGCCGCTCCACCCGGAGTAAGAACTGAAAAAGCAAGTCCGAAGAATTTTTCATTTCCGCCATAGATAGTCCCTGTCTGATTGCTTAAGATAGTCTCAACAGTGGTGTGGCTAAGAATCCTTATACCGTTAAGTTCACCTCCATTTAAGTACATTTGTAAAAATGTGGCGTAATCCTTAGCAGTACTGGATAATCCGGCACCACCTGAAAAGAAACTTTTTGCACCTTTTATAGGATAATCAGGATCGTAAAAAGTGACCGGATAACGAGTCCATTCCCCTTTTTCATTTTTTTGTTGAACCGAAACCAAACGATTTGACTTATCATTTGGAAGATAGAACCAGGTATCGTTCATTCCAAGCGGTTCGAAAAGATGTTTTCTTAAATACTGGTCAAATGGCATTCCTGAAACCACTTCGATAAAATATCCTAAAACATCGAGACCTTCACTGTATGTAAATTTCTCTCCCGGATTATGATGCAAAGGCAATTTTCCCAACTTTTTTACACTCTCGGCTATGGTAATTTTCTCAGTTGTAAAAAGATCAGTCACTCCTGCCTTCTGATAGATCATTTTCATTTGTTCATTGCCATCAATAATTCCATAACCAATTCCTGATGTGTGAGTTAGCAAATTACGGATGGTAATCTCACCTGAAGCAGGGGTAGTAGTATATGAAGTATCCTTGTACTGAAAAGACTTTAGCACCTGAGGATTCTTAAACTCAGGTATGAATTTGGAAATAGGATCATCAAGTTTGAATTTACCCTGTTCCCAAAGCATCATCACTGCTGTTGATGTGATTGCTTTACTTTGTGAGGCAATCCTGAAGATATCATCACGCTTCAGATTGCGGCCACTCTGGTTGTCGGCTTTACCGAAAGCTTTGTATAGAACGATTTTGCCATTCCTCGCAACCAGAGCAACAATACCTGGTATTTCGCCCTGTGCTACGGCATTTGAACACATCATTTCAATACCTGACAATCTTTCAGTCGAGATTCCTACGCTCTCAGGTGTTGCCTCTGTCAAAGCAGGCGAATTCTTAATAGATTTGGTTTGGGCACTGACTGACAGTGTAATCCCTAAGAATAAAACTATGAAAAGATTTTTCATACGATAAAAAATTGGTTAAACAATTAACTTTTTGCTTAATACAAATTTAGTCAAAAAATCAATTGTATTCCTTTGTTTACAACTATCGAATTCTTTTTTTTAATTCAATTATCACTTTTTTACGCAATTCAGCCTCAGTTTGGTAAAGTTTTATGATTTGTTGAGGCGAAAGTACAGATTTGAATTCTTTGTAATATTTCTCACGGATCGAAATTAATAATTTAGCTATTTCCAACTGATTAACAATTAGTTGATTTGCATCTTCGGTTGACAGGCTGTCTGCATCAACTTTTAAGAATCTTCCTGGTTTTCGAAAGTCAATATCTGAAAGATCTTTATCATACTTCAGATATAAAGGATAAAATTGATCATAAGTAGCCTGATCAAGCTTAAGATTGGCTTTGATTTCACGCAATTTTGCCGTTACAATCCTGTCGTGTATCCTAAAACGAGGATTGTTTTGAGATTGTAGGCTCACGGGGAACAATATCGTTGAACCAAAAAGCAGAATTAAAAATAAATATTTCATTTTCTCAAGTTTTAAAAAGTTATAGAGCTCATTCTTCCATAAACGGATCAGCTTTGAACATAGCTTCCAATTGTGCCAACTCATCATCAGACATATCGGCCAAAACGGTGGTTAATTCTTCAACGTTGTTTTCTTGGCTGATGGTTTGTTTTATATCAGGGTTTTTACTCTGTACAATCATTTGTATTTCAGGTTTTTCTGTTTCATACATATAATAGCCTAAAATGGCAATTGCCGACAGTGAGGCAGCAACTGCTACCGTCCGCCATAACATTAAAGTCTTTCTTCGTTTCAGTTCCCTTTGTTTTGCTTTTGATAGAGTCCTTTCTGAAATATGCTCAAAAAAACCATCCGGTACCTTATAGGTCGTTTTTTTTCCAATTCCATCAAATTCATTATCCGCTTTCATATTAATTTTGTTTTTCTGATTATGCGTGATCAATCAGGTATTGTTTGACTTTTACACTTGCGTAATGATAATTTGTTTTCACTGTATTAACTGAAGAATTCAATATTTTACCAATATCTTCGTAACTTAATTCGTCGTAATAGCGCAGATTAAATACAATTCTTTGTTTTTCAGAAAGTTGAAGAATCGCTTGCTGAAATTTAAACAAAATAGTATCAGAATTCTCTGTGTCGAATCCAGATAACTCATTATCCATTCTTTCTGTAATTTTTACAGCTTTGTTTATCCATTTGTTATTTTTCCTGTAATGTTTGATACATTCATTTGTTGCAATGCGATAAAGCCATGTAAAAACATTGCTTTCGCCTTTAAAGGAATCAGCAAACCGATAAACATTGATAAATGTTTCCTGCAAAATATCCTCTGCATCTTCATGCGACACTACCAGCCGCCTTATATGACTGTATATTGGCTCCTTATATGAATTCATCAATTTCAGAAATCCTTCATCCCTGAAAGAAGGGTCTTTCATCATTGACAGAATTTGTATATCAACCGGGTTGTTCATTTATATTGTTCCGAAATGCGTAATTTTATACTTTGGATTCAAAAACCCATCAAAAGTTAAATTCAAGGACAAAAATTTTCAATTTTGGAGTAAATAAGTAATATTTTGAGGGAAACAGAAAATATTCTATTCATAGATTTAACTTTGCATTGCAAATAGCTTCTTAATTGTGTATGTTTTTTCAGTATTATTAATTTTAAAAATCAATTCAAGATGAAAAGTATTTTATCAAAAATGGTTCTTGCAATATTTGTAATTACTTTATCCATTGGTGCCGCTTACGCACAAAAAGGAGAGATTGTAAAAAACCTGAGCGATGAGCAAAAAGCGTTGTTAGTGCAGCAGAGGCAGGAAAACACCGATATGAGAAAGGCCTTTAAAGCGACCCTTACTGCCGATCAGCTTGCGATACTCCAAAATGCCCAGCTGAATGCGAAGGAGAAAAGAGAGGCAATGAAAGCCTCATTTTCTGCCGATCAAAAAGCGCTGTTAAAGACGAATATGGAAGCAAGAAAAGTTGACCATGAAGCTTTTATGGCTTCTCTCACGGATGCACAGAAAGCAAATATCAAAAAGATGGTTCGGAAACTTGGACGAGAAGGGATGAGAGCCAGACTGCTAAGAGCAAAAAGATAAATGTAAACCTGAAAAAATCAGCTTCAAGGAATAGGAAAGCAACAACCTTAAGGCTGTTGCTTTCCTGTTTTTAACTTCAGAAATATACTTTATGCAAAAGGCAATTACTTGTAAAATCGGTTTTAAGATCCTTTTTGTACTCTTTTTAATCTTAATTGGATCTGTTTCAATTCTAAAAGCTCAAAAATCGGATGACCTTTTTGAGGATTTGTTGTTTAGTGATGATGAGGAATTCAATAAAATCTTTGGTCTTATTTCTAATTATCAGTTTTTGTACGCCACGGTCAATTACAGTAATAAAACATATTTTGCAGGGCGTGATCTGGGAATAGATCAATATTTTTTGACTCCGCAAATCTTTTATTTGAGTTCTAAAGGTTTGATGCTTGGTGTATCAGGTGTGGTTTATAGCGGTTTGAACCCGAAATGGAATACTACGGAATTAACAGCAGGTTATAGTCATAGTTTTGGAAAGTTGAAGAATTTCATGTACAAAGCCTTATACAACAGATACGTCTTTGCAAAACAGGATTCTGTTACCCCATCATTCAAAAATTCAATCGGAATAGGGGTTTCGTATAGGAAAAAATCATTCGGAACTCGATTTGATGGCTCTTTGTTATTTGGAAATGAAACATCTGCGCAAATAACGTGTGATGCCTATTATGAAATTCCCATTATAAAATTTGGCAAGTATGATAAAATATCTATTAAACCGGAACTTTCCCTTTATTTCGGTACCGAAGAGACGATGCTTTTGAGAACGGTAGGCATATTCAAAAGGCAGTTTTACTATTATCGTAATTCTTTTGGATGGATGAATAGCGAATTATCGTTACCAATAATTTTAAGCTTCGGCAATTTTGATTTTGAAGCAGGATACAACATCAATTTCCCGCGTGCATTGGGAGATAATACTCCATTAAAAAGTGTTTCTACACTAAATCTTTCTATCGGTTATATTATTGGATTGAATTGAATAATAATGACTTAATATTATCTGGTTATAAAATTTGATTTTCTATCAACCCGATCTGTTAGTAATCAGTTTTCCATACCTGAGGTTTAAATTTCTCATCATTGACTATTTCAACAATGTTTCCTTTTTGGCGTAACACAAACAAACCTTTTTTATAAGCATAACAATCAGCATCGCCTTCAACAATCATTGCTGCAACTGCACCAAAAATAGTAATATTGCTAAGGTTAACCCTTTCCGGAGGAACTTTTTTTATTTTTTCCAATCTTTCAAGATGCTCTTTTACATCTTCTACGCTTAATGAACTTTTAATTTCTACTGCAACGGCGTATTCGTTGTTGATTAAAAGCAAATCAATTTCATAAAATTTTTGGTCGTCTAAGAAACCAACTACATTTTGCAGAGATGTTTTAATTTTTACTCCCCGCTCTTTAAACATCTCGACTATTTTGGGTTTTACCATTTCAGCAACAAATTTGCCCCATGTTCCTGATAACTCACCTAATCTCTTATCGAACTCAATTCGACTAAGATTTCGTTCTGCTCTTTCTTTAAGCAGCAAATTCTCAAAATTTCTTGCTTGAATTTCAAATAATTCCAAAATATCTTGTTTGGTTAACTCTGTTTCCATAACTTCAAATATTAAACCTCCTGCAAATGTACGGAATTTTAAAAGGTTATCCGGCAATTACTTTCTTTTGGTTACTTACGAATAATGAAATTCCTTCATCTGGTCATTTATAACCAGTTACGATTTTAAAACGGCAAGAAGCAATTTGCATATTATTGGACACAATTTGGTATCAATGCAGATATTTACATAGTTTTTTCAAAAAAAAATTGCCTTTTCTGAGGAGTTTATTGAAGAAGAAATCATTATTCTCATGTTTTAAATAACTAAGATCATAGCTGACACAATAATTGTATCTTTAGACCTAAAAAAAATATTCTTAGTACAGTAAAAATATAATTAACAACGCTATGAAATTCACAATAGTAATTTTCTTTTCCCTGTTATTATTTATTACCAATCAGGAACTTAGTGCTCAAAAGATCGTTAATGTCGCTCCAAACCCCGAACTTCTGAAAAAAAGATGGCAGGCTGAATGGATTACTTGCCCCAACATGTCGCTTAGCGATTTCAATGTTTTGTTCTTTCGCAAAACATTCAATTTAGAAAGTCAACCATCATCTTTTATTGTCAATGTTTCCGGCGATACACGATACCGATTCTTTGTTAATGGGCAGCCTGTGTGCTTTGGCCCTGCAAAGGGTGACAGATATCACTGGTATTTCGAAACTATTGATATCGCTTCACTTCTCAAAGAAGGCATTAACATTTTATCAGCAGTTGTTTGGAATTTTGGGGAATGGACACCAGTTGCACAAATGTCATCTAAAACCGGATTTATTATACAGGGCAATTCAGCAAAAGAAGAGATTGTGAATACCAATAAAACTTGGAAAGTATTACGCGATAAATCTATTACGCTTTCAACTGCATACTGGAACTATGCCGGATGCGGAGAAATAATAAACGGATTGGATTATCCGTGGGGCTGGGAAAACAATGATTATAATGACAGTAAATGGATTACACCACGCGAAATAAGCCAGGGTTTCCCTTATGGATTTAACGATGAATATGATTGGGTTTTAACTCCCCGTGATATTCCATTGATGGAAGAAACTATGCAAAGAATGGAGTCTGTTCGTCGCTCTGACGGCATCGAGATACCAAAGAATTTCCTTTTGGGTAATGCTCCATTGGAAGTACCTGCAAATAAAAATATTTCTTTTTTAATTGACCAGAAAATTTTGACAACTTCCTTTCCTGAAATGATCGTTTCAAAAGGAAAAGGCAGTAGCGTAAAACTTACTTACAGCGAAGCACTTTTCAATAAACAAGGTAAGGCAAACAGAAACGACATTGAAGGACGTAAAATAAAAGGTCACACCGATATTTTTTATCCCGATGGAGATTCAAACAGGTTGTTTCGTCCTTTGTGGTTCAGAACATACCGTTACGTTCAGGTTGACATAGAGACAAAAGAAGACCCTCTGACCATCAGTGATGTATATGGCAAATTTACAGCATATCCATTCAAGGAAAATGCCTATTTCGAAAGTGATGACACTTCCCTTAAAAGTATATGGGATGTGGGCTGGCGGACTGCGAGATTATGTGCACATGAAACTTATTTCGATTGTCCCTACTTTGAACAGCTTCAATATGCAGGCGATACCCGAATACAGGCTCTCATATCACTCTATGTTTCAGGTGATGACAGGTTAATGCGGAAGGCAATAAAATTATTCGATTGGTCACGCTCAAACGAAGGTATTACCACCAGCCGTTATCCAAGTACGAAACATCAGTATATACCTCCTTTTTCGCTGTACTGGATTAACATGGTGCATGATTACAGTATGCATCGTGATGATGCTGAGTTTATAAAAAGTTGCATACCAGGTATCAAGTCAGTCCTTGAGTGGTATGCTGATAAAGTTAATCCACTTACCGGAATGTTAGGTCCTACCCCGCATTGGAATTATGTTGACTGGGTATGGAATGGAAATAATAGCTTTCCGTCGGGAGGTGTACCTCCGGGAGGTTTTTCAGGAGGCTCATCTATACTGACACTACAATTAGCATACACACTGAGCGATGCTATTGATCTTTTAAAAGCATGCGGTGAGTCTGCCCTGGCAGCAAAATACGCTAACCTAAGAGAATCATTACGCAAAAGTACATTTACCCTTTGCTGGGATAATAATAAAAAATTAATGAGTGATGATGCCAAAAAGACCACCTACAGCCAACATGCAAGCATAATGGGAATACTTTCTGATGCTGTTCCGCAGGAGAAACAAAAAGCATTATTTGAAAAACTCGACAAAGACACTTCACTTACTCAGGCTACTTTCTACTATCGTTTTTATCTTTTCCGTGCCTTAAAAAAAGTCGGTTTGGCTGAAAATTATACTTCCATGCTTAAACCCTGGAAAAACATGGTAGCAATAGGACTATCAACATTTGCTGAAACTCCTGAACCAACTCGCTCTGATTGTCATGCCTGGAGTTCAAGCCCTTTGTACGACTTTCTTGCAACTGTTTGCGGAGTAGAACCCGATTCGCCTGGATTTAAAACAGTTAAAGTCGAACCTCATCTTGGAACATTGAAAAATATAAAAGGTAAGATTCCACATCCTGCCGGTGAAATCCTGATAGAACTCGAAAAAATACCTTTAGGAATAAGTGGAAAAGTTACA
>CAILKW010000791.1 GCA_903834845.1 uncultured Bacteroidia bacterium
GCAGTGGCAGTTGCTGTTACAACAAACGGAACGGGGCATACCACATCTTTTGCCACGGTTTCATCTCGGTATTTTCGACTAAAAATAGTAGAAGCAAAAGAACCAACATTAAATGAATGGATTCTTTTCCGAGCAGATTAATTCCTTGATGTAAATTAAGTCTGCTTATTTTGACAAGATTATATCTAAGTAATACTATTTAATATATGTGTAGCAATAATTACTGTAATCAATACTCTATTAAAATTTAAAAACATGAAAAGAACTTTTAATCAAATATCAGTCATTGCAATTTTATTATTGGCATTGGTACAATTTGTTACCGCTGCTGATCGCGATTTCTATCAGATTCAAGTTTATCGAATCAATGGTAAAATTCAGGAAGATCGCGTTGAAAACTATCTGAAAATGGCCTACCTGCCGGCTCTACATCGTGCCGGTATCAAAAAGGTGGGTGTCTTTAAACCAATTCCTTCTGACACGGCTTCAAAAAATCAAATTATTGTTTGGTTGCCTTTAATTGCTCTTGATCAAATAGATAAGCTGCAGACTACACTTGAAAAGGATGTAAAGTATCAAACAGATGGAGCTGATGTTTTAAATGCCCCTTTCGACAATGTAGCCTTTCTAAGGAAAGAGTCCATACTTTTAAAAGCATTTCCCGATGCGCCAAACTTTTTTATTCCCGATTACAAGACAAAACCATCAGAAAGAATCTATGAATTAAGGAGTTATGAGGGACCAACTGAAAATCTTTTTCGTCAAAAGATGAAAATGTTCAACGAAGGTGGTGAAATCAAGCTTTTTAAATCTCTTGAGTTTAATGCAGTATTCTATGCTGGCGTAATATCGGGAAGCACAATGCCTAATCTGATGTATCTTACCACCTTTGCTGACATGAAATCTCATGATGCTCACTGGGATGCTTTCAGAAATCATCCCGATTGGAAAAAACTTTCGGCTCTCGATGAATATAAGCACACCGTTTCAAAATCTATAAAAATTTTGCTTTTTCCTACTGATTATTCTGATTTTTAAACCCTTTTCATTTTCCATCCTTTTGATTAAAAAAAGTAATATTTGAAAAGTTCAAAAATAGTTTGAACTTATGTTTTGATTTTCTTTACTTTGCACAAATTTTCAGAAGCACTAAAACATTCTTCAAAAGTATGGGAGAGAATCTTGTAATAGTCGAGTCGCCTGCAAAGGCCAAAACAATAGAGAAAATACTGGGAAAGGATTTTCTCGTTAAATCGAGTTTTGGACACATCCGTGATCTGGATAAAAAGGATTTTGGAGTTGATATCAACAATAATTATCTTCCAAACTACATAATTTCGGAAGACAAGAAAAAGATTGTCAGCGAGTTAAAAAAGTATGCCAAAACTGCAGTCAAAGTTTGGATTGCATCGGACGAGGATCGTGAGGGGGAAGCCATTGCATGGCATTTAATGGAAGTATTGCACCTTGATCCTAAAAAGACAAATAGGATAGTTTTTCATGAAATTACGAAAGAGGCAATACTGAAAGCGATAGAAAATCCCCGCCGCCTGAACAAAGATCTCGTTGATGCTCAGCAGGCTCGACGGGTTCTCGATAGGTTGGTCGGCTTCGAAATTTCTCCTGTATTGTGGAAAAAAGTGAAACCCTCACTTTCTGCTGGAAGAGTTCAGTCAGTGGCAGTACGTCTTATCGTTGATCGTGAACGCGATATCATTAATTTTCAGAGCGTTGCGTTTTTCAGGGTAAATGCAGTATTTCTCGTACCTGAAACAAACGGGAAAATATCACTTCTAAAAGCGGAGCTTAATAATCGCTTTGATACAGCCAAAGAAGCAAAAGCTTTTCTTGAAAAGTGTATAGGAGCGGAATTTGCTATTGCGGATATTGTAACTCGTCCTGCAAAAAAATCTCCTGCTGCTCCTTTTACAACATCTACACTTCAACAGGAAGCAAGCAGGAAACTTGGATTTCCCGTAGGATTAACCATGTCGGTAGCGCAAAAACTTTACGAGTCCGGATTAATCACGTACATGCGTACAGACTCTACCAACCTTTCTGATGAAGCTCTCAAAGCTGCAGAGAAAAAAATACTTGAGTCTTATGGTGATAAATATGTAAAAATACGACAATATAAAACGAAGGTAAAAGGAGCGCAGGAGGCTCACGAAGCAATTCGTCCAACATATTTTAGTCAAGAGGAAGTAAAAGGAACACCACAGGAACAAAAGTTGTACAACTTGATATGGAAAAGGACTCTGGCCTCTCAAATGGCTGATGCTGAAATTGAAAAAACTACGGTTAATGTTTCTGTTTCCAAAGCAAAAGAACTTTTTGTTGCAAGCGGTGAAGTACTTCGCTTCGATGGTTTTCTTGGTGTTTATATGGAATCATCTGACGACGAGAATATTACAGATGAAGACAAGGGTCTGCTTCCTCCACTTACAACCGGACAAAAACTGCAAGCAGATATCATACAGGCAATTGAAAGATTTTCTCTTAAAGCTGCAAGATATACAGAAGCGAGTCTGGTTCGAAAACTTGAAGAACTTGGTATCGGGCGTCCTTCAACTTACGCTCCTACGATAACAACAATTCAACAGCGCGAATATGTGGTTAAGGAAGACAGGGAAGGTACAGAAAGGTCATTTCAAACGCTCACATTGTCTGATGATTATATTAGAAACGAGATAAAAACAGAAATCACAGGAACAGAGAAGGCAAAATTGTTTCCGACTGATATTGGTCTTGTTGTCAATGATTTTCTTGTAAAATATTTTGAGCCCATCGTTGATTTTAATTTTACGGCTTCAGTCGAGAAACAATTTGATGAAATTGCAGAAGGACAATTGGTTTGGAACGAAATGATTGATGCCTTTTATCGTCCCTTCCATGTTAAAATCGAAGATGCTCTTATTAATTCGGAAAGAGCTCGCGGTGTGAAGATTCTTGGTAAAGACCCCGCAACAGACAAGTTGGTTTCGGCAAAAATCGGGCGTTTTGGCCCTATTGTTCAACTTGGTGAAATAATTGAAGGAAGCGAGGAAAAACCACAATTTGCCAGTCTTTTGAAGGGACAGAGTATAGAAACTATTTCGTTGCAGGAGGCAATGAAATTATTTGAGCTTCCGCGCGATCTTGGTGATTTTGAAGATAAAAAGGTCACAGTCGGCATTGGCAGATTCGGACCATATATCCGGCACGATGCCGTCTTTGTTTCACTGAAAAAAGAAGTTGATGATCCTCTTAACGTGACGATTGAGCGTGCCATTGAACTCATTGAAGAAAAAAGAGAAAATACAATTAAATCTGTTTTAAAGACGTTTGGTGAAGCGCCAGAAATCCGTATTCTTGATGGGCGCTGGGGGCCTTATATCTCTTACAAAAAAGGAAATTTTAAAATAAAAAAAGGCACCGATATACTCACCATTACGGTTGCCGATTGTAAATCAATCATTGAAGCTGAAGGAGCGAAGCCAAAAACAAATAGAAAACGATCTAAATAATTAATTCTGTTTTCAATGTTAAATGAACTGATTATACCGGCATCAGAGTTAGATGTTGTCAAACAATTCGAAGGTAACTCCGATCAGTTTGGCTACATTCTTAAAAATCAAGTTTTTGATTCTCTTAACCCACCCCATGTTGTCCTTTTAGGGTTGCCAGAGGGGAGAGGTTCAGGTTGTATTCAGGTTGATCAGGCTCCCCATGCAATCAGACAACATTTGTATTCTCTTTCAGCATTGGGACCGGAAATTAAAATCGTTGATCTTGGGAATATTAAATGCGGTAACAAAATTCAGGACACTTATGCTGCCGTAAAAATGGTGGCGGAAGAGCTTTATAAAATGAATATTAGCCTTCTGATACTGGGAGGAAGTCAGGAAATTTCTGTTCCTCTTATCGAAGGATGCAACAAAACAGAGTTCAATTTGGTAATTGTTGACGACAGGATTGATAATAGAATAAATGATAAAAGTAATTCCGATGAGAGTTATATTAACAATATGCCTATTGGAACATCGGTTAGTGTGATAGCAGCACAATCCTATTTTTTCAAAGAAAATGAACACAATATAGAGTTAGAGGGGTACAATGGCGAGATTATTACTTTGGGTGAAATACGTTCAGGATTTAAGGAACTTGAACCATTGCTCCGAAAATCCGATTTTGTTAGTTTTGATTTTGGATCTATAAAATCTTCCGAGGCTCCTGGTCAATACCGCGTTTCACCTAATGGGTTAACCGGAGAAGAAGCTTGTCGGATTGCTTGGTATTCTGGAATGTCAACGAAACCTGTCTGGTTTGGTCTTTTCGGCTACAATCCATTTTTCGATTCAACTACTTCAGGTGCAATGATGGCAGCGCAAATCTGCTGGTACTTTGTTAAGGGAATATCGAAACGAACAGATGATGAACCGGTTAACGAAGCCAGCGATTTTGAACATTATCATATTGCTGTTGACGGACTTGAGGAGTCGCTAACATTTTTGCGGCATCCTGTTTCTCATCGTTGGTGGATGGAAGTTCCCGCTGAGGATTGTACAATTTTCCCTGTCAGGATACCTTGTTCAAAAAAAGATTATCGCAAAGCATGCAAAAATGAGATTTCTGAAAGATGGTGGAAATATTTTAGCAAAATATAATAAGTAAAGTTATATCTTTGTTTTTAATTACATGTCACAATTAATGTTAAGCCTCAATAGTTACCATGTTGCTCTTGAATGATAAATATAGGAATTTCACTGATCGCAAAGGGCAACTTATAAATAAGGCCGTTTTTTTGTGGCTGTTACTAAATATTTGTATTTTCGCCGCGAAAGCTCAGCAGGATCCGCAGTTCAGTCTGAACCGTTTTAATCAATTGACTGTAAATCCTGGCTATGCTGGTACTTCGGAATTTATTAATCTATCAATATTGAACAGATATCAATGGATTGGATTTCCTGGTGCACCAGTAACAACAGTCTTTAACACTGAAACATCCGTTCATTTAATTGGGAGTAATGATGGTATTGGTTTGTCAGTTATTAGTGACGCACTTGGTTTTGAGAAAAATGTTTCTGTTGGATTAAACTATTCGTGGAGAACCAAAGTTGGTGGCGGCACGCTGGGAACAGGTATTTCGATTGGATTAATGAATAAAAATCTTAATCTCGATATGTCTGGCACTGATGGTAGCGATTTGGTTAATCTTTCAGATCCTTCACTGCCGCAGGGTAAAGCAAGCGGAGTTTTGGCCGACATAGGTTTTGGTTTGTACTACAAGCATAATAATTACGAGCTGGCACTTTCCGCCAAACATTTGAATCAACCGGTTTTATCATTTGAAGAAACAGGCAAGTATTCAATGTTAAGGCATTATTACGCAAGTGGTATTTATACTTTGCAAATGACAAATGAAAGGTTGGAAGCAATTCCGTCATTCTTTTTCAAGACTGATGCAAAAACATGGCAGGCCGACATCAATTTGACTTTTCAATACGATAAACGATTTTGGGGAGGAATTGGGTTTCGTATTGGGGATGCAATAATAATTAATGGTGGGGCTGAGTTATGGAACGGGATAAAGTTCGGGTATTCATACGATATTAGTACCTCTGCTTTATCGAGATATAACACTGGCTCGCATGAATTTTTTCTTGCATATTCAGTTTTATTATTCAAAAAACGCACTCATAAGTATAGAAGTGTAAGATTTTTGTAACTTTGGCGTAAAATATATTTGGGCACAACACATTAAACGAACTATGAAGCGATTGTTTTTCTTAGGAAGTATAGCTCTTATTATCCTGTCAGCCAGTTGTAAATCAGGCGGAAACGGTGAGTTAACTGGTGTGCAGAAACGAGGTAAATATTTTGAACCTTCACCTCTCGGAATGGCCTTAATATCAGGTCGAAGTTTCAATATGGGTCCGGGTGACCAGGATGTAACGTATGCTACATCTCCAACTCGTACTGTGGATATTTCCTCTTTCTGGATGGACGACACGGAAATTACTAACAACGAATACCGTCAGTTTGTCTATTGGGTTCGCGACTCAACAGTGCGCGAAATGTTAGCTAGAAATGGGTTTGCAGATGACTTTAAGCCCGTTCTGACCCGAAAGGGTGATTCAATCCTACCCCCAATTCTTAATTGGGACAGAAAAATAGATAAGCGTGATGCTGCTGTAATAACGGTCATAGATTCTATGTATTATGCCGGAAGTGACAGAATTTTCGGAAGAAAAGACCTTGATATTCGAAAATTGAACTTTAGCTATTCATGGGTTGATCTTCAGCAGGCTGCCAGACTTCAGAACGCCTACAATTATCAAACCCAAAGTTATGAGGGTACAGTAACTGACATTAATGGAAGAGTTATTCCAATCACCAGCCGTTCAAGTTTTGTAATGACCGAGTATGTACATGTTTATCCTGATACGCTTGTGTGGATTCGTGATTTTTCTTATGCTTATAATGAACCTCTGACAAACAAATATTTTTCACATCCGGGCTTCGACGACTACCCTGTTGTGGGAGTTAACTGGAAACAGGCGAAAGCTTTTTGCATGTGGAGGACAAATTTCAAAAATTCAAGTCTCGCGGGAAAGGGAGATCCTTCAGTTCAAGATTATCGCCTCCCTTCAGAGGCAGAATGGGAACTTGCAGCCAGGGGTGGATTAAATAATTCCATGTATCCCTGGGGAGGTTACTACACCCGTACTCAAACCGGGTGCTTTATGGCTAATTTTAAACCTATGAGGGGAAATTACAGCGATGACGGCGGCAAAACTACTCTGAAAGTAGCTACCTTCGACCCTAACGGTTACGGACTATACGACATGGCAGGAAATGTTGCCGAATGGACAATCAGTGCTTATGATGAGTCAACATACAACTTTATGCACGACCTAAATCCCAATTTTGAACAAAACGCACTTCCTGATGATCCTCCAGCAATGAAAAGAAAAGTGATAAGAGGTGGATCATGGAAAGATATAGCTTATTTTATTCAGGTGGGTACACGTACTTTTGAATATCAGGATACTTCAAAATCATATATCGGATTTCGCTGCGTACGTACTACTTTTGGAGATGAGTTTCAGTAAATAGAAAATAACAAAAATTAAAAATTAAAATTATGGCAGTGTTTGAGTTTACACATTCAAAAAAGTGGAAATCTTCCATGAATTTTTTATACAGTGTGGGTGCTTCAATTGTTCTTTTGGGAGCATTGTTCAAATTACAGCATTGGCCCTTCGCAAATATAATTCTTCCTGTAGGGATGTTAATCGAAGTAGTAATCTTTTTTTTCTCGGCATTTGAACCGTCTGTTGAGATGCCCGACTGGTTCAAAGTATATCCAGAACTAAGGGAAGATTATAATCCATTAGATTTGGAGGATGAAGAAATGGAAATTGAAACCAAAAAAACTGAAAGTATTGATATTTTTAAGCAAGCTGATATTTCGCCAGAGCTATTAGCCAAAGTGAAAAAGGGACTTCAGGATCTTTCGAATGCTGCACATGGCATTGCAGATGTATCCGGTGCAACATTGGCAACTGACCAATATGTAAAAAATATGATGTCAGCATCCGAATCAATGTCCTCTTTTAAAGATATTAATATCCGTGCTACCCATTCAATTGAAAAATCAACAAACGATCTGGTTCATTCCTACGACCAGTCGTCACAGGTTTTAGGAAATTCATCCAAAAATCTAGCTCAAACTTTCAATGACTCCTCAAAAAAGATCAATGATCAGCTTGTAACTACCGGCGACAAACTGGCTCAATCGTACAAAAGTTTTACAGAATCTGTTAATAAGGATCTTAACGTCCTGAATGAGCATACTAAAACGTATAGCACCGGCCTTTCGCAAATTAATACAAGTTTGGCAGCGCTTAATTCATCTTATGAATTACACCTTCAAAATGCCAAAAAGATATCTGAATCATCGAAAAACGCTTTTGATGAATACTCCAAAATGACAAAAATAGTCACAGGTACGCTTGAAGAGGCAGAAAAATACCGTAAAATATCACTTGAAGACGCTGAAAAATATCGTAAACATACAGAGCAGCTTAATAAAAATCTGGAAGCACTTAACCATGTTTATGGAAATATGCTTGGAGCTATGAACGTAAAAGGTTAATTCAAAATGGGAACAAAATATTGTCCGGAAGCACCCCGGCAAAAGATGATCAGTTTGATGTACCTCGTACTGACAGCAATGTTGGCACTCAATGTTGACAAGTCAGTGCTTGAGGCCTTTGTTATGGTCAATCAAAATTTCATAGAAACCATCGAGAACTTTACAGCTAAGAATAATGGAGTTTACAAGCAGTTTAGCGATGCTGAATTGATAAATCCGGTAAAAGTCAAGGAGTTTAAAATGAAAGCATTGAACGTAAAGGCAAAATCTGATTCGTTGTACCAGTATATTCTTAGTGTAAAAGAGGAAATCGTTATAAAAGCTGATGGCCCCGGTGGCAGGTCAGATTCCATTATTTCAAAGGATAACCTGTACTCTTCTGCTGAAGTTATGATGACAAATAAACGGGGGATAGAATTGAAAAACAAAATTATATCATATCGTAATTATTTACTCGCATTAGTTGATACATCAAATACGGAATTGATAGCCTCAATAAAAAAGAGTCTTGATACAACTACGCCACGTCCTAAAGATGGTTCCACTCCTTCATGGGAGTCAACAAAATTTGAAGGTTATCCTCTGATTGCTGTTATTTCCTTTTTATCGAAAATGCAAAATGATGTGCGTAGCGTTGAGTCGGATGTGATAAAAAACCTATTTGCACGCATTGATATTGGAGATATTAAGGTTAATAAATTGCAGGCTCAGGTTGTTGCAAAATCAGACTATGTTCTTCAAGGTGATACTTATGAGGCTAAAGTTTTTCTTTCAGCCGTTGACACAACTGCTTATCCTTCAATATTTGTTGGTGGTTCTCTCATACAATTCGACCGTAAAGAAAACGCAGGGTTTTATAAAGCCTCTGCCCAAAGAGAAGGAAAAAATGAGTGGAGCGGATATATCAATTACAAATTGCCCGATGGTTCAATTGGCAAGTTTGATTTTAAAGAGGATTATGAGGTAGCCAGGCCATCTATGACGGTATCACCGACCAGAATGAATGTTTTTTACTACGGAATTGATAATCCTGTTTCAATTTCAGTACCCAGTGTTTCTGCAAGTTCTGTAAAACCCTCTATTACTAACGGAACAATTCAGGCGGGTACTGATGGATATATTGTGAGACCGGATAAAGTGGGAGTAGAATCGATAATTACTGTTAGCACCCTGATTGACGGAACATCAAAAGAAATCGGCAAAGTTAAATTCCGGGTTAAAAAAGTACCGGATCCAGTAGCTTCGGTGGGTGGTAAAGTAGATGGAGCAATCGCAAAAAATGACTTGTTGGCTCAACAAGGAATACTTGCAAAAATACCGGATTTCGATTTTGAAATGAAATTCACGGTTCTTTCTTTTAACATCTCAACAACAAGAGGCGGGTTTGTTAAGGACGCACCTACTAAAGGTAACAGGTTCTCCCAGGAACAAAAAGATCTTCTGAATGGGTTAAATCCGGGAAGCCGGCTTTATATTGAGAGCATCGAAGTTAAAGGCGAAGACAACATAACACGTACTCTGCCTACGATAAGTTTAAAAATTACTAATTAAAAATGAAAAAGTTAGCACTGATTCTTATTTCTCTTTTGATTGGAGTTGCATCATTAAATCTGTTGCAGGCTCAGGTTATTGATGGTGCTTATTCAAAACGGACAACTTTAGATCGTAAGCCCGCCCCGCTTCCCATGGTTCGCGAAGCTGATGCCGTATGGTCGAGAACAGTGTGGCGAATCGTTGATCTACGGGAAAAAGCGAACCAACATTTTTATTATCCTACACGCGAAATTCAAGGACGCTCCAATTTGTTTAACATTCTCTTAAAAGGGGTGGAAGGAAAAACTATTACCGCATTTGATGCTCAGGGTGAGGATGGGGAATTTATAAAACCTATTGATTTCAATCAGGTTAAACTACAATTCGGTGACACTATCAAAAAGATTACAGTTGTTGATATTAATACAGGTAATGAAACTCAAGATACTGTAAGAGCTTCTATACCTTTGAATGAAGTGAAACAATTGGAAATCAAGGAAGTTTGGTATTTCGACAAACAAAAATCAACCCTTCAGGTACGAATACTTGGTGTCTGCCCAATCAGGGTGTATAAGAAAGATCCTAAGGATACTGTTTTTGTCCGTAAAAGACTTTTCTGGGTTTATTATCCCGAAATACGTCCTTTACTCGCACGAAACGAATCCTTAAACAGTTTCAACGGAGCACGGAATTTAAGTTTTGATGACTTATTCCTCACCAGGCGCTTTGATGGATATATAGTTAGAGAAGAAAATGTTTATAACAACCGACCGATTCAACTTTATGCCACTGGCGAATATGCTGCAAAAGAATCGGAAAGAATAAAAACAGCAATATTTAATTACGAACAAGATCTTTGGGAATACTGAAGAAGGAATAATTTTACAGAGGCGTTTTTTAAACGCCTCTTTTTTTGTATTTGTTCTCCTCCTAAGGGTAAGAAAAAAATGTCGTTTTAAAGAGAAAATAACCTTATATTTTCCATCTTAGCCTTAGTAACCAAAGGATTATAATTCATCATCAACCTTATTTACCTTATTTTTTTTATCGA
>CAILKW010000792.1 GCA_903834845.1 uncultured Bacteroidia bacterium
AAAAATTACAATTGCACCAGCACCAAACTGGGCAGCACTGGTATTGAACGAGGTCTGCGGATCGCAAACTCCCGATGACGACTGGGTAGAGTTTTACAACAACTCGGATGCAGAAGTTGACATAAGTGGTATGAAATTGGTAAAAGATGGTGTTGCCGCTTCTCCTATTTACATTTTCCCCGCCGGCACTAAAATTGCACCAAGAGCTTACAAGGTTATCAACACATTAACTACACCAGCACTCACAGGATTGACAGCCGGGATTTCAAATACAAAGGTTGTTAAGCTTGAATTTACAACTCCGGCAGGAGTTGTAGTGAGCTTCTTTGAAAAGACTGCTGCTAATTTCTTAACCGGACATCCCACTGATGGCAGCTATTCCCGTTCTCCAAATGGAACAGGTGACTGGGTAGTAAAAACTGCATACACCAAAGGAGCTGCTAACAATTAATGAAATGAATCCAATCCATAATTTTGAGATGAAGACACATAACACTTTAAAAATGTGGTAGTCATCTCAAATTATTGGATTCATTTGGTACTTATACTGATGCTCCTTTTGGTAAATTGTTATAAACCAATTTACAATTTAATCTTAGGTAATTCCGGATTTCTCATTACAACAGATGCATGGATGAGGGTTTGTAAAAATATGATCATAAATTTGCTGTTGACAATACTGAGAATCAAAATTTATAGATCGTAAGCGAACATAAGGCGATACTTCACATTTTCAATCAATTAATAATAAAAAACATGGCACAAGAAGAGTTAAAAATCGGTGAAATTTCAAAACCAAGGTTCGAATTTCGTTCATTTGGTCAGAATTTTGAAAACGCCTGTAAAAGGATGGCGCGACTTTCCGTTCCGATACCTGAAAAAGTATGGGAACGTTATTCTGACGAAATCTACATTCTTTCGCGAACCAACGACGTCAACAATACCAAAGTTCGCGATGACAAAATGGACATAAAAACTTATGTACAAACAATTGATGGGTTGGAGCAATGGAATCCACTTATGAAAGCTGAATTTCCAATTTCAAAACAAATTCTTCTGGAAGAAGTATTTCCAGCTTTCATGATTGAAATACCTGCATTGAATAAGGACGTTTACACTTTTGAGGAATTTTTAGAAATGATCGAAAATCATCCCGATCTTCAAGCCGTAAAAGTTCACAAGCAGCGATTCGGGTATATGGTCAACAACACAATTTGCGAATTTGGCGAAGTTCTTATCAATGGTGCAAAAGTTATTACTATCAACTCAGAATCCACTGAAGTTGAGGATATCAAAAAGACAGTAAAAGAAATAGGCCTGGAAGGAGTTGAAAACATTAACTATTTACAAGCAATTAAGAGAGTGATAGGTATGATTAATAAACCGTTAGCTAATTAATTAAAAATGGCACAGGAAATTGAACGCAAATTTTTGGTACTCAACGAAAGCTTTAAAGCAGCCGCTGCAAAATCAACAAGAATTACTCAGGGATACCTTTCCTCGCTTCCTGAGCGTACAGTTCGGGTAAGAATAAAAGGAGCTGCAGGATTTATAACAATCAAAGGTATTGGAAGTGCTTCAGGAGCTTCTAGGTACGAATGGGAAAAAGAAATTCCAATACATGAGGTTGAAGAATTGTTGAAAATTTGTGAGCCAGGTGTGATTGATAAGACCCGTTATGAAATAAAGATTGGAGTTCACACATTCGAAGTGGACGAATTCTATGGCGAAAACCAGGGATTGATAGTTGCAGAGGTTGAGCTTGGCAGCGAAGGGGAGGAATACCTCAAACCATCATGGTTGGGTATTGAGGTAACAGGAGATGTAAAGTATTACAATTCAATGCTGATGAAGAATCCCTATTGCAAATGGTAGAGTAAAAAAAACTTTCATACCAAATAGTTTTTGATAATTATTTTAATAGTTGATTAAATGGGTAATCCGGAAGAACAACAGATCTGTATCAAAGCGGAAGAACAAGAATTACATTTTGATGTACTCGATATGAACAATTATCGGATCGAGAAGCTACCAAAAGTCCATAAAAGTGGATTTGAAAAGTGGATGGCTCGTCTGGGTGCACCAATTGCCGTTAGTGTTTTTGTGATGATCTACTATTTTTCGGATTTCTCATTTTTAGATTTTATTGATCATTCGGCGCTTAAAGGTGATGCTTTAAAACGGTTTAATGAACTGGGTGCAGACAAGTTTCTTCGAATCAACTACGCGATGTTGGCAATTTTTGCAACTGCTATCATCTTGTGGATTACAGAAGCAATTCCAAATTATTTGACCTCTTTCTTCGTAATCATTGCTATGGTTTTAACCGGAGTAACAACAGAAAAAAATGCTTACGCTCAATTAGGTCATCCTGTAATGTGGCTGAATATTCTCTCATTTATATTGGCAAGTATGCTGGTAAGCACAAAAGTAGCAAAACGATTCGCTTTATGGTTCGTAATAACCTTTGGGAAAAACGCAACCGGTGTTTTCATGAGTTTCATTCTAATCAATATTGTTCTGTCCATTTTCATATCTGCGACCACAGCCAAAGCAACTATTTTGCTACCAATTTTTATGGTAGTTGCAGCAATTTTTGGAGCATCACCACAAAATCGTAACAACTTCGGGCGGAACATTGTCCTTCAGAATTTGTTTCAAATCAACATTGGAGCAAGCGGTTTCATTACCGGTTCAGGAGCAAATCTTTTAGCCGGATCAATGATTGCCGGAGCGATGGGTTGGTCAATTTTTAGTTTTCAAGACTGGTTTATTGCCTCTTTCCCACTCGCGATATGTTTAATTATCATAGGATGGGTTGTTGGCACCAAACTTTTGTTTCCGATGAAACCGAACGAACAAGTACCACAAATAGACGGAGGAATTGAACGACTTAAAACTGAATACAAGTCTCTTGGTAAGATGACCGTAAATGAATTCAAGTCAATTGTCATATTTGTTGCTGTGCTTTCACTTTGGGCTACTGATAAACAGCATGGCATTTCACAAACTGCTGTGGCATTTATGGGTGCCTTTGTTGCACTTTTGCCGGGTATTGGAATAATAAAATGGAACGAAGTAGATATACCATGGCATCTAATGCTTTTCTCAGCAGGGGCTTATACTTTGGGAGCAGGATTGGAGGCCACTGATCTGGCATCAACAATTGTTGAAGCACTGTTTTCTCATTTTGGGATTTCTATAGAAACACCTTTCTGGATGTTGTTTACCGGACTCACATTTGTAATGCTTTTCAGTGCACTTTTTTTCGAATCAAAAACAATGAGAGCACTCATTTTTGTGCCTATTGCAATAGGAATAGCTCAAAAATTCAATCTGCCGATTTTGAGTCTTGCATTACCCGTTGCATTGCTGATCGAGCATGTTTATGTACTTCCATTTAATAGCAAACCCGCAGCATTACTTTATACTACAGGTCATTATAGCTGGAGCGATACTTTCAAATTTGGTTTTGTCATGCTTCTCATCAGCTGGATTGCCATGATTATTTACGGGGAAACTTATCTTCGATTTCTCGGATACACACCAAATGGAGTATTCTTTTAAAACGAAACTGGTATTATCTATTCCTATAAAACGAAAGTATGATTGATGAAAATGTAAAACTCCACGATAAGTTCTCTATTGAGGTAAAAGTTGGATTTGTTGCCAAAAGAAAGCAAAAGATAAACAATTTTGCCCTCAATATTTGGTTTTTTATACCCAATAGTTTAGATATTAACCGCTTTACTTATTCAAAAGCCAATTTCTATCGTGACCTGACTTCACATATAAGACTAATAACACCATCCTATTTGTTGCGAAACATTGCAGATCAAACCATTCCTCCTTTCATTTCATTAGAGAAGTCGTTTAAAGATCTCTCCATCGCACCAACCCGAACTAATAAAGCCAATTATGAGTACCAATTGAAAATGTTCGTTTCTATTCTGAAAAGTTCATTACGTGAAGAGGTCTCACACGCAATTACAAGTAAATTAGGCGATGACCGTGATTTTCTGGTGCAGTCGTACATCTCAAATGCAAAAACCATAGCACTTAAATTCCGTTCACTACAATGGATTATTAACGCACCAACGGTTTCTAATGATCTGCTTGATTACTTTCTTTTCGGAGATGAGTTTATTTCCAATCTTATTGAATTTCATACTTTCAGGCTGCTGCAACTTCTTAAAAAACAGTATCCTCATAACTATTCAAGACTTAAGCCTCAATTACTTGAATTGATTCATCAAGAGATAAATTATAAGGAAGAGAAAGGCTATCTGAATGTTGAGAAAAAGAGTAAAACGAACAATCAGGAGTTGGTTTTTCGCCTTGGTATGCTTAAGAAATATGCCGAAAGCCATCTCTTTTTAGATGTTAAAAAACAGCGTGACGGGGTATGGACTGAGCAGATATTATTCAGTCTCGTTGCAGGCCTATCAATGATTTTTGCAACTATTGTTGCCTTTTCATTCCAACAAAAATATGGTAGTTTTACGATGCCTATGTTTGTGGCTTTGGTTGTCAGTTACATGCTGAAAGACCGTATAAAAGAACTTGGCAGATTTTATCTTGCACATAAAATGAACAAACGTTATTTCGACCATAAAATAAAAATTAGCACTCACGATAATGAGATTGGTTGGATCAAAGAGAGTATGGACTTCATTCCTGAGCACAATGTTCCGAATGATGTATTGAAACAACGTGATCGCTCCTCGATACTCGAAGCAAACAATCGTGCAGGCAGTGAGCGTATAATTCTGTACCGCACTATGATGCAGCTTAACCGCGAAAGCATTGATGCCAATAGCGAGTATCCTATTGCTGGTGTTAATGAGATTCTTCGATTGAATATATCGAATCTGATTCAAAAGATGGATAACGCCGAATTTCCGTTGTATTATCCTGATGATGATGAAGGATTAAAAACAATTTCAGGTGAGAAAATATATTATCTGAACCTGATCCTGCAAATACAAGAGGAGGAACAATGGGGCTACAAGCGTTACCGTGTAGTTTTCAATCGTAAGGGGATACAAAAAATTGAAACGTTTGATTCCTGAAAAGGGAAAAGGATTAGTATTAATAGTCAGCTTATTCTCAAAATATTCTCCTTGTTCAATTCTGTTTCACCACTCCAACGATATGCTGAAAGGACACCTGTGGAATCTACACAACTATCAATACAGCAGATGTTTTTCTGAACAATCTCCGCACCTTCCGACAAACAATAGTGACCAATGAACACAATTGGTTGATCCGGTTTATAAGGATCAAAATGAGGTGCAAGTTCGGTAGGTACGTGGTAATCGGGCAAAATGAATTTGTTGCCAAAGGAGAGTTCCTGAAATGTTTTGTCTTCAGGAGAATCCCACCAGTTTATTGTAAAAAGCTTCCGACTCATTCCTTTATTACACTTAATAATCAGGTCTTTAGGACATCTGAATTCTAATCCTTTTAATATTTTATAAAGAATAGCCGATTCAACAGGATGGTTTTTGTGAATATCTTTCAACAAACTCTTTTTTAATTTCCCGCCGGGAAATGAATTTTTTAGTTTATCAATCTCTCCATCATTCCAATAAGCATGAATCACCCTGAATTTTCCAAGATCAAGGAAAAGTGGGAGGGTTCGCATCCATTTGAGATGGCTCTTCCACTCATCGGGATAATTTTTAAATGACGTCAGAGTTTTTTGTATTTGATTTCTGTTGCCTGCAATATGTCGCGACATAAAAAGCCCATTATCATCTTTAATATGGTATAAAATAGCTCTGTATTCGTGGTTGCCCAGAATTGCCAGAGCAGCCCCGGATTCAACCATAGAACGAACAATAAGCAACGATTCCCTGATTTCCGGACCGCGGTTAAGAAAATCACCTGTAAAAATGGCTATATGTTCGGGATGTGTCCACGTTCCACTTGATTTCGAATATCCCATCGTCTTTAAAAGTTTCTTTAAAAGCGAAGCATAACCGTGAACATCACCAATAATATCATAAAACTGAGATTCCATAGGCTTCAAAAGTAAAAATTTTAATTCATTTACATCAAAAGTATCAGGTTTAAACTAAATGTTTTTTGAAAAATATAAAAAAAGCCATCCGACACTTGCGGATGGCTTTTGGGTATTTGAATAAAAAAATTATTACCTGATTTTTGCACCTTTTTGGGCGAAAAATACCAAATAAGCATAGTAAAGGAACATAAAGCTAACTGCAACTATAACCGAACCGGTTGCTGTTTGCACCGCACCCATAATAGGGGTCAGTATAGCAGCACCAATAACTGAAGTTGCAATTACTCCTGAAGCGACTTTTGCATGAGGTCCCAAATCTTCAAGGGCCAAATTGTAGATTACCGGCCACATGATTGAATGGAACAAACCTGTACCGAGGAAGAGCCAAACTGCAATTTGAGGTGTACTGCCTGCAAGAAGAAATGATGCTGCCAATAATGTAGCACCTCCGAAAGCACAAATTGTAAGTATTTGAGCTGCCTTATATTTGCGAAGTATAAAAATCCCAAGGATACGCCCTACCATTAAACCGCCCCAATAATATTTAAGCATGTCGGTTGCTTGTATGTTTTCAAGCCTCAGGTGTTTTACATAGTCTCCGAAAAAACTCGATATACCGATTTCAATCCCCATATAGAAAAAGATAGCCAAGGATCCCAGCCAAACATGAACGTATTTAAATGCACTTGATTTGTAAGCCTTTGCATCGGGTACTACATTATCCTCCCCCTCTTTTATTTCAGGTAACTTCAGGAAAAACATAATCGCGAGAATCACGAATGTAACCACACCAATCATTAGAAATGGTCCCTGAACAATTTTTTGGATTTCAGAATTTTCCAACTTTGTTCCGGCCTCAATTTTTGGCGTTACCAATAAAATGGAAACAAAAATCGGAGCAATTACGGTCGCAACCGAATTCAACGCATTGGTCAATGTCAGGCGACTTGCAGCAGTTTCCGGACTACCCATTGCATTCACATAAGGTCCCGCAACAACCTGAAGAATAACTACCCCAATTGCAAAGACAGAAACGGCACTAAGAAAACCGTAATAACCCATTCCAACTCCCGGAATGCAGAGAAAAAATCCTAATGAAATAAGGGCAAGACCTAATAAAACCCCATTTTTGTATCCAATTCGCATCAACATAAGTCCAACAGGTACCGAAAGGATATATGCACCATAAAAAAATGTGTTTGGCAGTTGCTTTTGTACATCATCAAGGCCGAAAGCATTTTTAAGAAATTCAATAGTTGAATTATTCATTGTAGTGATGAACCCAAAGAGGAAAAATAAGGAGGCCATCACGATCAAAGGGAACAAATACTTATTGTTTGAATCTGTTTTTGTCATTGTATAAAGAATATTAATGTTTCAGTTAAAATATTTTCTTACCGCCATCCCCAATTTCTGCAACATAAAACACAGGTTTAAGACCGGTTTTTTCTTCATAATTGGCACCAACCTGCTGAATAAATGCCTCAACAGCATCATCTTTGACAAGACTGACTGTACACCCGCCAAAGCCGCCTCCGGTCATCCGTGTACCTATGACACCCTCTATCTTACGTCCTTCTTCAACCATTGTATCCAATTCAAAACCAGTAACTTCATAATCATCCCGTAATGAATCGTGAGATCCGTTCATTAGTTCACCAAACCTTACAAGATTACCTGCTTTGAGTTCTTTCACAGCATCTTCAGTTCGTTGAATCTCGCTTACGACATGCCTTGCACGTCTGCGAACAGTATCATTTTCAATTTTTCCTTCAACTTTCAAAAAATCTTCCCATGAAATTTCACCCAAAGCGTTGATTTGCTGAAATGGTTGAATCGCCTTAACAGCAGCCTGACATTCAGCTACCCGTTCATTATATTTTCCTGAATCTAATTTATGCGGACTATTTGTGTTGCTTATCACAATTTTTACACCTTCAAGCTTAACCGGAACTAATTCGTAAGCTAAAGTATCACAGTTTAGGAAAATAGCATGGTCTTTTTTACCCATTGCCGAGGCAAACTGATCCATGATTCCGCAATTTACAAGCGCGTATTCATGTTCAGCTTTCTGTCCCATCTTCGCCAATTCAATCCTGTCAATGCCAAAACCATACATATCGTTGATTACCACACCAGTAACAACTTCAAGTGCTGCTGATGAAGACAAACCGGCACCAGTTGGAACATCACCATAAAATAACATATCTGCGCCTTTATCAAAGGTTAATCCCTTTTTCATAAACTGTGCAAATACGCCAATAGGATAATTAACCCACTCTTTACCAATTGCTTTATTCAAATCTTCAACATTTACCTCAGCCTCAAAAGGCATATCCAAAGAGGCAAATTTCACTGTTTTCCGCTCAGTTTTTCGAATTAAACAATAGATTCCGAAACTAAGAGCACATGGAAACACAAAACCACCGTTATAGTCGGTATGTTCGCCAATCAAATTCACGCGTCCGGGTGAAAAATAGCCACTTACATCACCTTCGCCAAATTTCTCAATAAACTTTGCTTTTAACTGTTCGATCGTCATTTTAAAAAAAATTAAATTATTAACCGGTAGGTACAGGTAGGCACAAATGTAGAATATTTTGATGGCATTGAACTAAAATGAAAAAAATGTTTTAGAACAGATTTAACTACGATTTTTCAGGCAATAAAAATATGTTGATTTTATATTTATCTTTACGTTTGTATTTCGAATAACAAAAATTCATTTTATGGAACTAATACGTGATGTTTTCGGGAATGCCCGCAGAGGCGAAAAGATTTTCATTTATACGCTACGCAACGATCAGGGGGTAACAGTAAAAATTGCAAATTATGGGGGAATAATAACTTCGATTGAAACTCCCGACAGAAATGGAACAAAAGCAAACATTGTGCTTGGCTTCAAATCACTTGAAGACTACCTCACAAATGCATACATTGAGAACTGTCCTTATTTTGGGTGTATTACAGGACGATATGCAAACCGGATTGCTAAGGGAAAATTTTCGATAGATGGGAAAGAGTACACTCTTCCTATTAATAACGGTGAAAACTGCCTTCACGGCGGGATAACGGGATTTGATAAGGTAATATGGGTTTCGAAAAAAATCGAAAAGCCAGATCTTGTTGGAGTGGAACTGAAATATAGAAGTGTTCACATGGAGGAGGGATTTCCCGGAAATCTTGATCTCACAGTTACCTATTCCCTAAATCACAAGAGTGAGCTTCATATTGATTATAAAGCAATTACAGACCGAGAAACAGTAATTAACCTTACAAACCATACTTACTTTAATTTAACCGGAAACAAGGGAAACATCCTTGAGCACATTCTTCAACTGACGGCAAAAGCAAAAACTGTGAATGATGCAGGGTTAATTCCAACGGGAGAAATTGCTGAAGTAGCCGGAACTCCTTTCGATTTTACAATACCTGCTACTATCGGATCACGTATTGAAGGTTTAGCCGATGGATATGATGCCAATTTTGTTTTGAACAATCCTAATAAAAAACTGGTTAAAGCCGGGTTATTGTCAGAAAAATCAACTGGCAGGACAGTAGAAGTGTCAACTTCAGAACCGGGAATACAACTATATACTGGCTATTATATACCTGAAATGGTTGGGAAACATGGTGAAAAACTTGGAAAATATGCAGGTCTTGCACTCGAAACCCAGCATTACCCCGATTCTCCAAATCATCCTGATTTTCCATCAACATCGCTAAAACCCGGCGAAGTATTTAAATCGAAAACCATTTACAAATTTGGAATTAAATAATCCTTCGATTTTTCATGAAAAACAAAGTCTGTAGATTTACACAACAGACTTTGTTTTTGGGACAATAGATTTAAACTCTTTTTACATTTATTCGTTAACGATAAAAAAACAATAAAAATGAGAACGCTGATAGAACTTTTTGAATTTAGTGTTGGAAAGTATTCCAATAATCCGTTACTTTGGGAAAAGCCTAAAGACCAATATATTTCATCATCATACAGTGAGATACGTGAACAGGTTTATTCTTTTGGAGCTGGATTAATGTCTCTCGGTCTTAAAAAAGAAGAACGTGTAGGGCTTCTTTCAGAGGGTAGGAATAAATGGCTGATCAGCGAACTGGGAATTTTATATTGTGGCGCAATGAATGTTCCGCTTTCGGTCAAACTTGAATCTGCAGAATTGAAATTTAGGCTGGCTCATTCAGGAGCAAAAATTGTAATTGTTTCTGCCGGACAAGCCCTCAAAATTAGTGAAGTAATAGACAGTCTTCCTGAAATAGAATATGTTATTCATCTCGACCGAATGGAGAAACCCGGACTGAAAGATGTATTTTTCGAGGATGTACAAAAACTAGGGGAAAACTTCCTGAAATCGGATAATAACAAGATAAATTTTGAGGCTGTTTGGAAAAATGTTTCCCCTGACGATATTGCAAACATTTCATATACATCAGGAACTACTGCTGATCCTAAAGGGATTATGCTTAGCCATCTTAATTATACAGCCAATGTAATCCAAGCTAATTCAGTTTTAGAGATTGCACAAAACTATAAAACGCTGGCAGTCCTTCCATGGGATCACTCATTCGCTCACACAGCTTGTCTTTACACTTTTATGATAAAAGGAGCTTCAATAGGATCAGTTCAGACAGGGCGTACCCCAATTGAGACACTTCGAAATGTACCGGTGAATATCTTGGAGTTTAAACCGGATATTATGATGAGTGTTCCCGCTTTGTCCAAGAATTTCAGGAAGAATATCGAAAAAGGAATACAAGCCAAAGGAAAAATTATAGAAATGTTGTTCAACCACGGATTAAAGGTGGCTTACCTTTATAACGGTAATGGATGGAATCGTGGTTTAGGATGGCGCAAATTTCTAAAACCTGAGTGTATGTTTTTCGACAAAATCCTTTTTTCAAAAATTCGCGAAGGCTTTGGCGGCAATCTTAAATTTTTCATTGGAGGCGGAGCTTTGCTTGATATTGAACTCCAGCGATTTTTCTTTGCTATTGGAACACCAGTTTTTCAGGGCTATGGTCTAACAGAGGCAGCACCAATAATTTCAGCAAATTGTCCCCAAAATGTAAAATTTGGTTCTTCGGGTAAGGTGGTAAAAAACCTTGAAATAAAAATATGTGATGTTGAAGGGGCTCAACTTCCTTATGGAGAAAAAGGTGAAATTGTTGTGAAAGGTGAAAACGTAATGAAAGGTTACTGGAAAAATCCCAAAGCTTCGGAAGAGGTTTTAAAAAATGGATGGTTGCATACCGGCGATTTAGGCTATATATCTAAAGACGAATACCTTTATGTATTAGGTCGTTTCAAAAGTCTATTGATAGGAAACGATGGCGAAAAATTTAGTCCTGAAGGAATTGAAGAAGCTATTGTTGACCAATCTCCTTATATTGATCAGGCAATGCTCTATAATAATCAAAATCCATATACTGTGGGATTAGTAGTTCCCAATATTGTTGCCATTAATCGGACTTTAGCCAAACTCGGATTGCAACCGCAGAGCTCTGAAGGAATAAGTAAATCACTGGAAATTATTAAGCAGGAAATTGATGCCTACCGTAAAGTCGGGAAATTTGAAGGATTGTTTCCTGAAAGATGGCTTCCAACTGCAATAATAGTGCTGCCTGAAGCTTTTACAGAGCAAAACCATTTATTGAATAGCACATTAAAAATGGTAAGAGGTAAAATTACTGAACGTTTTAAATCAGAAATGGATTTCGTTTACACTCCAGAAGCAAAGGAAATATCAAACATCAAAAATATTGAGTCAATGCAGAAATGGAATAAATAGTATTTCAATGAAAAAGGATAAAAATCCTTTTTCATTGAAATTTGTAAATGAGAGTTTATTAAGGAGGAATCTAACTTAGTTTGTGATTAAAATGTTCCACAATCTTTACTGCTTCCTTTGTTTTACCATTTGGTACAGGTACGCGGGCAATTTCCACTTGTCGTCCATGCCGAGCAGGCATCGAATATTTAAACTCAATAAGGTTGGGTTCATTTTCCTCATTGATTGAAACGAAATCAAGCGATGCGCCAAGTTTTATCCATAGGTGAAACATTTTGCCTACAATCACACCATTTTCAGCTATTAATGCCTGTGCCTCAGAATGTAAAAGCTTACGGTACCGATAATGGGGTGCCCAAATAGCAGGAATTGCAACGATAACTATCAGTCCCAGAATTATCGGTACAAAAAGAAAGTCCTCATAAGCAATAGTGAGTATTATTCCAATAACAACCGAAATACCCGCAATCAGAAAAAACAACATTCGCTTAAGCTTTTTATCTTCCTCGAAATCTCTGGTTATGAAGCGTATCCATTCTTCTTGAGAATAACGCCATACAGCTATACGGCCTTCTCCAGAGAGAATTCTGTCGAGTTGATTTGCGCGCGAACGATAGATGCCAATAACAATAATACTTATGATTACCATAAACCCGGATGTGAAAGTCATCGCAAAACCACCATCAAAACCATCAAGACCTATTATAGAAGGGAGGAACATGCAAAATACGAATGTTAGTCCCAGAATATACCAAAGGTTGACAATTCGTCTTTGAGAATTTTTCATTCTGAATGTCAGATCTTCAGTCTGAAAAGATGGTGATGATTCTGAGACAACATGGGTTTGAACAGTATGGGGTGATTCACTTTGTTGAAAAGGAGCAATATTTTCACCACAATTGCCGCAATAAAGGGCATTGCGATCAAGTTGATTTCCGCAATTGGGACAAAAGTTCATAATTGATTAATTTAATATATTAGATAACTTGTTGATTTTATTTAAAATGCTGCGAGCAGCAAGTTAATATCAGTTACAGGAATATTAAGAACATCACCAATATCCTGATTAGTCAAAACACCGTTAAAAACATAAATTCCTTCGCAAAAACCACGGTTAGTTTTTACGTATTGGTTAACTCCTCCTGCTTGTCCTATTTCGAGTAACATCGGAGTAAGAATATTACTTACAGCGATTGATGATGTTCTTGCCACACGTGAGGTGATATTAGGAACGCAATAATGAATGACTCCATGTTCAATATATGTAGGTTTTTTAAGATTTGTAATTCTTGACGTTTCGATACAACCACCCTGAATGATATTCAAGTCAATGATAACAGAGTTTTCTTTCATTCCTTCAACCATTTCTTCAGGAACAATCATTTTAGGTACTTCATTCATTGATAGTGCCCCAATAACAACTTCAGCAGTTTTCATAGCTTTTCGAAGAGCTTTGGGATGAAAAACTGAAGTAAAAACCCGTTGTCCAAGCCGTGATTGAAAATCTATTAGTTTCGAAATTGAATCGTCAAAAACTTTTACTGTTGCCCCAAGGGCCAGAGCGGTTCGAGCTGCATGTTCTGCCGCGGTACCTGAGCCAAGAATTACAACTTCTGCAGGTGAAATACCGGTTACTGAACCCAGAATTACCCCTTTGCCATTTCTGGCAGTGCTAAGGTATTCGCTCGCAACTATCATTGCAGAATTTCCCATTATTTCGCTGAAAATACTTTCAATAGGGAAAATACCATTTTCATCTTTCATATACTCAAAACCAACGGCAGTCACTTTTTTACGCATCAAACGTCTTACTGATTCCTGAGTTTGTAAAGTTAAATATAGCGGTGAAAGCAGAAGTTGGTTTCCTCTCATTAATTCGCTTTCCTCATGAGTGAAAGGAGCCATTTTAAGGATAATATCACACTGAAAAATTTCGGCTGATGATTTACAAATCACTGCTCCTGAATCTGAATAAGTTTTATCAGAGTAGTTGGCCTCTTTACCCGCTCCAGTCTCCAGGAAAACCTCATGACCATTATTCACGAGTAACTCAACCGACTGAGGTGTCAAGGGAACACTGTACTCAACCGATGAAGAATTGTCAGGAATTCCGATGTTAAGTTTAATATTTCTCGGGCATCTTTTGTACAGCTCTTCGCGTGGAAGAAGCTGGTCATTAGCAAGTGTTGATAATCTACCTCCTTTTCTTTGATTCATAATCTGTTTATTAATTCATAATTAACCTGAGAATCATCAAAACGTTTCAATAATTCTTTTGCCCCCATCAATCTCCCGAATGTTAACCCTCACTGCAATGGAAGGCAATAGAGGCTCAATTAGTTCAGGCCATTCTATAAAACAATAGTTGCCACTATAAAAATAATCTTCGTACCCAAAATCGAATGCTTCGCTTAGGTTTTTGATACGATAAAAATCGAAATGAAAAATTATTCTGCTGTCTTCTGTTTTATACTCATTTATAAGTGCAAAAGTGGGAGAAGTAACGTAGTCCAAAACCTGCATTTCCTCGCAAAGAGCCTTAATAAAAGTCGTTTTACCAGCACCCATTTCTCCATAAAAAGCAAATATCCGGTCTGCCGGATGTTCCTTAAAAAACATTGCCGCAATATGATTTATGACCGAAAGCGATTGTATTTCTGCTTTGAACATTTTACCTTTTGTTTTTCAGTCCAAGTTTAATAAAAATTTGTCGTTAATAAAAATGATTACCAAAAAAACTCATTTTTTTTAAAATCAAATTTCATTTTGATTTCAATTCTGCCAAATATCAGGTTGAAGCCATTAAAATTTATAGTAATTTTGGAAAATAAAAACAAGTACTTTAAAATCTATATCAATGACAATTCCATTAAATTTGAAATACACGAAAGAGCATGAATGGATTCGTGTTGAAGATGATTATGCTATTATAGGCATCACAGATTTTGCTCAGAGCGAATTAGGCGACATTGTTTATCTCGAAATTGAAACTGTTGGTGAGACTCTTGCAAGAGAGGAAGTTTTTGGAACCATCGAGGCTGTAAAAACTGTCTCTGATCTTTTTATGCCTGTTTCAGGCGAAATTATTGAAATGAACGAAGCACTTAATGATGCCGCCGAACTTGTAAATTCGGATCCGTATGGCACAGGTTGGCTTGTAAAGATTAAAATTACCGATGTTTCTGAATTAAATGAATTATTGTCCGCCGATCAATACAAAGCCTTGATAGGAGAATAAACAGTAATTATCTTTATTTTGAAAAACTTTAAAACTATATTGCTTTTAAGGACTGCAGTATGCACAATTTACATGCTGTGTGGTTTGTCATTTTATGTCTTTTCGCAACAAGATCCTGTTTTTACACAGTATCTAAATAATATGCTAACTATTCAACCTGCTTATGCAGGAAGTTCAGGTGCTTTAAATATTACAGGAATTTCTCGTGCCCAGTGGGTTGGTTTTGAGGGTGCTCCAAATACCAACACACTTACTGTAAGTGCTCCTCTTCGAGGATTTAATGTAGGCCTGGGTGTCTCAATTGTTAATGATAAGTGGGGACCGGTGAGACAAAACGGCATATACGTTGATTACGCCTTTCGCGTTAAGCTTAATCGCAGTCAATTTCTTTCTTTTGGTGTGAAGTGTGGATTCAACATCTATCAAGCCTATCTTACCGATTTAATAATTAATAATCCAAGTGACCCTGTTTTTGCTTATGACGTTAATTTTAAATTTCTTCCAAATATTGGCGTTGGTTTTTTATGGCATAGTCAACAATTTTTCTTTGGAGTATCTTCTCCTAAAATATTAAAAAACAGGGTTCAAAGTGAAACTACGGAAAATGTTTACCGCGAAGTTCTACATTTTTACGGTATGGCCGGATACGTATTTTTTCTGACAGATGTACTTAAGTTTAAACCAACTGTATTATATAGATGGGCAGAACGAACTCCCAGTTTTGTTGATTTATCCGGCAGTTTTTTATTGTACGATAGGGTCTGGATTGGAGCTACTTACAGGATGGAAAACTCTTATGGGTTTATCTTTCAATTCAACGTCAATAATCAACTTAAATTCGGATATTCTTATGACCAGACAACCTTCCATCCAACGCAAGTTAATTCTGGAACACATGAATTTCTGATCAGTTATGATTTTGTTTATGGTAGAAGAGGCCGACAGGTTGTACCAAGATATTTTTAAGCTTTTATGAAGTACTTGACCTTTAGACTATTTCAAAATCAAAACACCAATGATTAAGTTGTTTTTTCATTTCCAGAAGAATAATAATCGCACTAGTCTTCTAAAAAATATCTTAACTGATCGAGCATAATAGGAACATCATCAGGATTAACTCCTTGTTTTATAAGATGTTTTAAATCTTCGCCAAAGGCTTCCATAAATTCTTTTTCAGAACTTTCAGGGTTATTTATGCTTTTTTTATAATACTCCAGGGCAGCCTTGCGGTTTCCAAGGCACCACTGAACATGCCCCATATTGAGTAAATCGTATTTGTTAGGCCCATCATTAATCAACCGTTGATAATATTTTTCCGACTGCTCAACTTTTCCAACCAAAAAGGAGCACCAGCCAATTGGACGCCAAATCTTTTTATCACCAGGTGACAAATATTCGACTTTATAATACGATTTCAGGGCCTCTTCATATTGATTTAATTCTATCTGACATTGCCCAATAGAAACATATAAACTTAAATTGTCCGTTTCAAAGATTTCAGCCTGGAGGTAATATTCAAGAGCTTTATCAGGTTTTTTTAAGTTACGGTAGCATAGTGCGATCTTTTTAAGATTCCATATTTTGTTTTGATCGAATAAATCTGCTTTAAGATAGAAATTTAGTGCCTTCTTGTATTCTCCCAATTTCTGGTAACAAAAAGCCAGTTTTTGCAGCATCTCGGCATCATCTCTATTTTGAAGTAATAACTCGAAAATTTCCACCGCATCAGTAAAATAATTCTTTGCAAAATTAAATTCCGCAATACTCCTAAGAATTTTATGGTCTTCACCCAGTAATTTCGCAAAAGCATACTTATTCTGAAAGTCAAACCGCCATTCAAAAATATCCTCAAAGCCCTGACGCAAAGGGAAAATTTTAAAAAAACGATAAAGATCCCTAACATACTGACTTATTACAGTTTCAGCTTTTTTATTATGCGCCAGTAAAGCCTCGTCTTTCAGAATTTCGTCAAATTGTTCCGATTCGGCCTTTAATGAATTGGAAACCATTTTCTTATAATCGGGAGGAATATTCAATAAACTGAAAAAAAACGAATATTTATCAGAATTACATAACATTGGAGATTTCATTATCAATTTCGTAAATGAAAGATCTTCACCTGATTCTTTATTAATTGGATTCTTTTTTATTTCAGGATGATCGGGCGTAAAAGGGAAAAACCAATTTGCCAACTCACTAAAAAACGGGAAATTTTTCAACATCGAAAATGAGCTTAGAAATACATCGGCCCCTTCTGATTGCAACTCTGTGAGCTCTTCCATTTTCCCCATTAATTCAGGGGAATCTTTCAGTATCTCGTGCCATTCTGGATTCTTATCATCAGTTAGACCTTCACCAAATAAACTTTCCATGTTTAGTTTGTTACGGAGATTAGGACTAAGCTTGATCATCTCAGGCAAAATTTCATCCATAAGCTTGCGTTGTATTTTTTCGGTCTCTTTACTCCGAATAAACTGAAGAATCGTTTTTTCAAAATTCGATTTAAAACGTGGATCTTCAATTAAAATTTGCAACCTTCCGGTAATAGAGTGAAAAAACGGCATTCGTTGGTCATAATAATAAATGCCAATTAGTAAACCAATTAATGCTCTTTGGCTGATCTCTTCGTCAATTTCCTCATAAGCATTAAAAAGAAGTATTATTTTATTCACATCAAAAAAACGCATCAGGCTAAGGGTAACTCCAGTAATAATAAGTGATTTTTCGGGGGAGGGAAAAGCATTATTTTTTACAAATAGTCTGATAAATTGCAATTCCTTCTCTGAAAGCCGATCGGTAAACCAAATATGATAAAAAAGAGTAAATATTTTCTGCATGTGTATTTCAGATTCATTTAGGTTATCATTGCCCTCCCCATTAGACTCCGAAAGAAGTGCCCTAAGCTCTTTTTGAATCGAATCATTTTCCAAATCCTGAAAAAATCGATCGAAATCCTTAATATAATGTTTCGCAAATCCCCTTTTCCTCTGATATTCAACAGATTGAAAATATTTCATGCGCAGGTTCTCATACGAATTATCAGCAAGCTCGAATGTAGATACAAATAGATGCTCATAAATTTTTTGTCTTTCCGGATCCTTTATCCCTTCAACAGTATATTTCAGCAGGAATTTATAGTTTTGCTCAAGGCTGTTATATTCATCCCGAAATTCGCCAAGTCCGAATCCCGAAATTATTTGCTCCAAATGATCAAAAGCAGGCTTTAATTTGCGTGTTGACAGGAGATTACAAATTTGTTTATAGTTCTCTTTTATCTCTATTTCAGTCATCTTTATTCCAATATTACATCTTTGTAAATTTACAAGAAAAAATAATCCATGCAAAAATTTGGTGCAAAACATGTTATTATTTGAGATGATTATTTATCTTTAGAAAATTAATTTCTGACATAAGCAATGAACGTAAGACTACGAAGCAAAGAAGTTAGTTGGCTATCATTTAATGACAGGCTGCTTCAAGAGGCAACAAGACAAGAAGTTCCTCTTATTGAACGACTTAAATTTCTTGGAATCTATTCCAATAACCTTGATGAGTTTTTTCGGGTTCGAGTTGCCATACTTCGCCGTTTGGCAATGATTGGCCAATTAACACTTGCTGAGGGTGGAAATCCACGAGATGTACTTTCGCAAATTGAAGAAATAGTTATTGAACACAGTATTCGGTTTGAAAAGATCTATAATCAGATATTAAAAGAATTAGCTCAGGAAGATATTCATATAATCAACGAAAAACAGTTGTCTCCAGAACAAGGTGCCTATGTAACATCTTACTTCAAGCGCGAGGTACGGCCAAGGATTATGCCGATTATTTTGAAAAAAAGTACAAAGATGCCAATCCTCCGCGACGATGCGATTTACCTTGCTGTTGACATGGCAAAGAACAAAAAATCAGAATATGCCCTTATTGAGGTACCCACAGATCTGCTTCCGAGATTTGTTATAATACCGTCAAAGGACAATAAAAAATATATTATTCTTCTCGAAGATGTCATTCGCTTCGAATTGGATGATACATTCTACATGTTCAATTACCAAAAAATCAGCTCCTATATTTTTAAATTAACCCGTGATGCAGAACTTGATTTGGACGATGATGTAGCCGAAAGCTATGTAAAGTTGGTTTCAAAAAGCATTGTAAAGAGAGGTAATAGTGCACTCGTCAGATTTGTTCATGAAAAAGAAATTCCAGAGAACTTATTGTCTTTTCTCCTCCTAAAACTGAATTTTAAAAAGGAGGACGTAGTTATTGGAGGAAGCAGAATCCATAATTTTAAGGATTTCATGTCATTTCCGATGGTTGGTGCTGAACATCTTTATTATAAGCCAATTAGTCCAGTGAAGCATAAAAAACTTCTTCAGGGTCAAACATATTTAAACTGCATAGGTAAGAGCGATATCCTATTTCATTTTCCTTATCACTCGTTTTTCCATTTTATTGATTTATTGCGCGAGGTATCTATTGATCCAAAAGTTACAGAGATTAAAATGACTGGTTATAGAATGGCTCGTAATTCACATATAATTAATGCTTTAATCAATGCTGCCCGTAACGGAAAAAAGGTAACAATGGTTCTTGAACTTCGTGCCCGTTTCAATGAACAAGAGAACATTCAATACGGTAATATGCTTACTAAAGAGAATGTTAAAGTTATTCTCGGTGTTCCGGGACTGAAGGTTCATTCCAAGTTATGTCTTATCACACGCAAAGAAAAAAAAGAAAACAGAAGATACGCATTGATAGGCACAGGAAACTTTAATGAAGTGACAGCGAAAGTTTTTTCAGACCAGTTATTATGTACAGCCGATCAGAGCATTACACGCGAAGTGGCTCGTGTATTTGATTTTTTCGATCGTAATTACAAGATTGGAAGATTCCAGCACCTGCTTGTTTCTCCACTTTCAATGCGAACTCGTGTAGTTGCGATGATTAAGCAAGAGATATCGAACGCAAAGGCAGGATTAGAAGCCCGAATCTATCTGAAATGTAATAATCTGGTTGACATGGAAATAATTAGCAAAATTGATGAGGCAGCCAGATTCGGTGTTGATGTAAGATTGAATATCAGAGGAATGTTTTCGATGTACACCTCCTCGGCCGAAGGTAAAGTAAATATTCAGGCAATAGGATTGATTGACAGATACCTCGAACACTCAAGACTATATTATTTTTATAATGGAGGTGATGAGAAAATATATATTTCATCGTCAGATTTTATGTCACGAAATCTCGACAGGCGGGTAGAAGTTGCAGTTCCCATTTATGATAAGGAAATCAGGGAGGAGCTGATTGATTTTTTCAATCTGCAATGGAGAGATAACAGCTCAGCCCGAATTCTGGATAACGATTTAAATAATGTAATAAAAAATCAAGGAGTGGGATCTCTGGTTAAATCGCAATTGGGTTTTTATGATTATTTAAACGATAGAAATGTACGATAACTTATATATTCAAAATATAAGACAAAGTATCCTTAACATAGGGGCAGGTGAACTATTGCCATGGAAAAAATCGGTATTAGCTGATATAAATCTTTTTAATCTTCTTTTTGAGTTCATTTTTTCAAATGATCAAAGGTTAGCATGGCGTTCGTGCTGGATTATTGATTCTGCCAGTGAGGATAATCCTGATTTGCTTGCAGATAAGCTTCCAATCATAATTGCTGAGCTTTGTTCCACAAAAAACGGTTCTTTAAAAAGACATTTCACCCGAATTTTGAGTCGTTATGAAATTCCTGAAGAGTATCTGGTTAACATCGTTGATAGAAGCTTCGAATTACTGGCACCATCTGAACCCATCGCAGTACGGGTAAATGCAATGCAAATTCTCTACAATATCACAAAGCAAATCCCAGAATTAAAGGGGGAACTGATTTCTGTGCTTGAGAGTATAATTGAAGAAGGGTGTTCAGCGGGTTTTCTCAATAGGTCAACCAAATTACTTCGGAAACTAAAATCTTAATGAACCATAAAGGTACTGAAAAGAGCTACTGACACAATCCCCCAAATGATTATTGAAAGAATCATATAGGGAATAAAACGATGATTGTGTCTGAAATATTTAAAACCCAGGAATGCTCCCACAGGAATTGAAAGAATTACAGGCGACAATATCACAATGCCCCACATACCATAACGCTTTCGCACTTGGACTATTATTTTATTCCTTCTGGTAAATTTTTTTGCATAATTCTGTTTTGCCTTTTGCTGTATTACCCACATTTCGAACCTCACTTTAAACAAAACCGGAGTAAAATTATACACAATAGGCCAGAGAAGTTTTAACTCCTTAAACAGAAATCCGAAGAAATAGTAATAGAATAGGAATCCCAAAATCCCTCCGGTTTCTATGAAAAATAATGTCTCCCATTCATTCAGTCGTAAACCATAAGAATAGGGGGTTGCCCAAAAGTATTTTATGCCTGCAACCAGAAAAACACTCACCAATTTAAGAATGTACTCCATAACATTTTGTACTAATACAAAAATAGTGAGAATAAAGCATTTAAAATAATCTGTTCAGTGAAAAATATTCACGAATGTATTTCTGAGCCTTTTAATACAGCTTTAAACACACGCATAAAATTCCCTCCCCATATTTTTCGTATCTCGTCTTCCTTGTAACCGCGTTTTAGCAGTTCGAGGGTAATATTTCCCATTTCGCTTACATCGAAGCAGTCAGCAATAGCACCTCCCCCATCGAAATCGGTGCCTATTCCAACATAATCTATTCCCGCAATTTTTACGATATGGTCAATTTGATCTACAACATCTGCTACTGAAGCCAATTTTTGAGGGTATTTTTTTGATACTTCTCGCCATTCTTTCCTTCCTGCTTTTACTTGCTCCTCAGTAAGTCCCTCAAAATTATTGTATTTTAAACGAGTAGCAGTTCTTGCAGAGTCGCGTGCCGGATTCAGTTCCTGTGTTTTCACATAATCGGTCAATAGGCACATTTGAATTACGCCACCGTTTTTTGCAATAGCCTTTAGCTCATCATCTGTCAGATTCCGTGAATTATCGCACATTGCTCTTGAGCATGAATGACTGGCAATAATGGGTACTTTGCTTATTCTAAGTACATCGAATAGAGAAGAATCCGAAATATGAGAAACATCTATCATCATTCCAATACGATTCATCTCTTTAACCACATTTACGCCAAATTGGGAAAGCCCATTGTGTTCCGCGCCGAATTTGTCTGTTGAAGAGTCACATATATCATTATTCAAAACGTGACATAATGTAATGTAACGTACTCCTCTTTGCCAAAACTTCTCAATCATCGTTAAATCATGTCCTAACGCATATCCATTTTCAAGTCCGATATAAATAGCTCGTTTCCCCATTTTCTCAATTGCGTAAGCATCGGCGGGTAAGAATGCAATTTGCGCAAGTTCAGGGGCGGCCTCAACACTTTTGTAAACAGCATCTATAATTTCGAAGGCTTGCTTATTAGCATTTGAGTGTCCTTCCTCTGTTCGTTTCCCCTGAGCCAGAAAAACTGCAAAGAACTGTGCATCAAGCCCACCTTCCTTCATTCTTGGAAAATCAACCTTAGTCCCGGTTTCTTTTGCATCGTGCCTTTCGGCCAGATTAAAATCCGACCTATAGATGTTTAAGGGTGTGTCTGAATGGGTATCGATTGTCAGCACAGCATCATGAATATGAGCAGACCTTCGAGCTAATGTACCTTTTTGTTCAGGTTTAAAAGCAGCAAAGAAAATCAATAAAAAAGAGGAGAAAAAAAGAATTTTCATTGGATAATATTTATGAATAGAATTGTAAATACTCAAATTGCCGAATTTCCACTGTACAAATAATCTAATTATAACTTGCCAGTCGGCTCAAATACTTGCCAATAATATCGAACTCAAGATTAATGGAAGTGCCAATTCTGAAGGTGTTAAAATTAGTGTTCTCATAAGTATAAGGGATAATCGCTACTTGAAATGAATCATTTTTGGAATTTACAACGGTCAGGCTTACGCCATTAACAGTTATCGAACCTTTTTCGACAGTTGTATAACCCTGACGTGCCTTTTCGATGTCGAAAATGTATTGAAATGTAAAATACCAGCTTCCATTCGATTCTTCAACCTGCGTGCAAATACCAGTCTGATCAACATGTCCCTGAACAATATGACCATCGAGACGACCATTTATTAACATGCTCCGTTCAAGATTTACTTTGTCGCCAATGTTTAGTAATCCCAGGTTCGACTTTAGTAAAGTTTCCATTATAGCGGTTACGGTATATGACGACTCGTCCTTATTCACTACGGTAAGACATACACCATTATGCGAAAGGCTTTGATCAATCTTAAGCTCATTTACAAAATCGCAGCTTAAAGTAAAGTGAACGTTTTGTTGTTCTTTTACAATTCCAACTATAGTACCCATTCCTTCAACAATTCCTGAAAACATATTCAAATAGTTTAAAATTCGTGACGAAGTTAACTGTTTTATAATTGCAATGAAGATTAAACCGTTTTTATTAACTTGCGCCATAAAATTTTAACAATATGGCAACTTCCCGCACAATTTATCTTGGAGAGCTTCGGACTGAAAATGAGCACATTCGCTCAGGACAAAAACTAATTACAGATGCTCCGGTTGATAACCAGGGCAAAGGTGAAGCATTTTCACCTACCGATTTGGTGGCAACTGCACTATCCGATTGTATAATGACCATAATGGGTATAAAGGCAAGAGATAAAGGACTTGATCTTACAGGTACATCTATTGAAACGACAAAAATCATGTCTTCCGAACCGCGGCGAATTGGAGAGGTAATAATAGAAATTACTTTTCCGCAAAACGATTTTTCAGAAAAGGACAAAGCAATTCTTGAAGCTGTTACAAAAACTTGTCCTGTAGCTTTAAGTTTACATCCTAATGTTAAACAGACAGTTAGGTTTCATTGGTAATCAAAATGGAGCAACCCGATAAAAAAATTATTGCTTTCCTGAAAAAGCATCATGTTATGACTCTTTCAACTTGTTTAGACTGTCAACCGTGGTGTGCCAACTGTTTTTACGCTTTTAGCGAAGAGAAAATTTCTTTGATCTTTACTTCTGATTTTGATACGCGGCATATTAAAGAGGCAGTACTCAATAGCAAAGTTGCAGGTTCTGTCGTTCTGGAGACAAGCATAATAGGGAAAATACAGGGAATTCAGTTTTCAGGCCAATTATTTTCGCCTCAGGAAGAGAGGGTAGATCAAGTAAATTCGATTTATTTGAAACGGTTTCCATTTGCCATTCTTATGAATACAAACCTTTGGGAATTGAGGATTGATTATGCAAAAATGACCGATAATCGTCTGGGTTTTGGGAAAAAACTGATTTGGGAGAGGGAATCAATTCGATAATTCTCCAATTCTGCATTTTCTTAATTCAATTGCGGATTTGTTTTATGCAGGCCTTTACTTATACATGTCCGGTATTAGTCTAAAAGCTATTTTACCATGATGTTCTCTCAACTTATTCCAGTTATCAACCTCAAAATCAATTCCTACTGTTGAGCAGGTTGGAACATCATCATGAAATTCGCGCAAAAGATAATGCAGATAATAATAGATAGTAGGGTTGTGTCCGAAAACAAGCACAGTCCCCTTTTCGTCTTCTAATTCCTTTAACATTAACAAAAAGTTTTCGGGAGTCTTACCGCTATATAGTTTTTTTTCGAAAAGAATCATTTTTTTTGAATAACCCAATGTGTCGGCAAAGATCCAAGCGGTCTGACTGGTTCTAATCGCAGGACTTGCGATTATCAGATCGGGTTTGACATTCTTTTCTTTAAGAGTTATGGCGATCATTTGGGCATCATCCTCACCCCTGTCGGTTAAAATTCGATCGAAATCCTGATCGTAACCGTGTGAAACACTTTTTGCATGGCGTACCAGAATGACTCTTTTCATTATTGAAGTATTTAAATATTAATTGAATAAACATACTCTTTCTTCATTTTTTATATTTTAAATATTTTCTTCATACGAAGATACTATAATTGATTAATTTTATTGAAACAAATAATTTTCATATTGGCCTTAATTTTCATCAAAAACCCCCAACCAAAGGAAATTGATTGGGGGAAATTATGAATACAATTCTTTAAAAGATTCTGTTTTAGTTTTTTTCCAACTCTTTCCAAACCAGGGCACTTGCACCAACAATTGCAACCGAACCCTCTTTAAGTTTTGATGGCAGTATTTTTACTTTATTGCGGAAAGTCGGGAGCAAGTATTTTTCCATGCTCTCTTTTGTTGGTTTAAAAATATAGTCACCGGCTGCAGCAGCTCCTCCAAACAGAAAAATGGCTTCAGGACTAAGGTAATGAACGGTATCTGCCAGCGAACGACCAAGTAACTCTCCCGAATATTGGAAAACCTCTTTTGCAATAGGATCTCCCTTTTCGGCAGCATCGTAAACGATTTTAGCTGTCATTTCCGAATATGGAACTTTAGCCAATTCACTTTCAGTAGCATTGTGCTGAGCAAGAAGTTCATACACAGTTCTTTTAATTCCTGTAGCAGAACAATAAGCTTCAAGATGACCGTAACCACCACAACCACATAATCTTCCGTTTGGAACAAGCGTTGTGTGACCACATTCGCCTGCAAAACCGTCAGCTCCGTAAACAAGGTCTCCGTTCACTATTAAGCCACTTCCAAGACCTGTTCCCAAAGTTATCATTACGAAGTTTTTCATTCCTTTGCCACCACCATAAATCATCTCTCCCAAAGCGGCAGCATTAGCATCGTTTGTGAGTTTTACGTGTTTTATGTCAGGGAAATTTTCCTGAATCAGCTCAGTAAAATTGATAACTCCGACAAATGGAAGATTAGCCGCATTTTCAATTGTTCCGCTGTAATAATTTGCATTGGGGGCTCCGATACCAATTCCTGCAACTTCAATTTCAGGATTAATCTGTTTAATAGTCTCAATTGCTGTCTTTATTTCTGAAGAAAGACTTGCAATATATTTTTCAATTAACTCTAAAGAAACAGCCTCTGTCATATTTGGATTCTCTCTTTTTTGAGGAGTCGCCAGCTGAGGTTTCTTTTCGTACAAAACATTTCCTTCGCGGTCAACAACACCAATTGCAGTGTTTGTGCCACCTATATCAATTCCAATTGCTACCTGTCTCATATTTAAAAGTTAATTAATATATTACCGGATTTTGCTGCCTTTCAATGCAAAGAAAGTTATATAACCGTAACAAATTATTGGAATCAACAATGCCCAACGTGCTGTGAAAGCATCAGTCACACCACCTATTAACAATGGAACAATAGCTCCACCAACAATCAACGTATTGATTATCCCAGAAGCTAAAGGCATTTCAGATGGATCCAAATCCCTGACACCCAATGAGAAAATATTTGGGAACATGATAGAGTTAAAGAATCCTATTGAGAGTAAGCACCACATTCCAATTGTAGCAGGCAACATGAAAGCAGCGAAGATGAGCAGCATATTTGTAGTTCCGAAAATCCCAAGTGCAACATTGGCTTTTCCTTTTCCAAGTAACATCAGGAAGAAGTTTGCTACTGCGATACCAAGAAAAATAAGTCCGTTAAGTGGCTGTGAGTCAAATACAAACTGACCATCAGCTACTGAGGCAGAAGTTATAAACCAACCTACAAAAAACGCAAATACCATTACATAAGCTGAGTATTGATATTTTTTTGAATCAGCAAGAGTACTAAGCAATATAGATCCGTAAAAACGTCCTACCATTGCACCTCCCCAATAAATTGCAGATAATTTTACAGCAACATCTGTAGCAAATCCACTCTCTTTTAAGTAAGGAGCAATTTGTGAAGCAGTTCCAACTTCAGCACCTACATAGCAGAAAATTCCAATGGCGCCCAGCCAAACCTGTGGTTTTTTGAAAACCGATTTTGATGAGATCGTCTCATCACCTGTAATATTTGGTAGTTTGATAAAAGCAATTCCCACGGCAATTAAAACAACTATAGTACCGATTACCACAAAAGGCATCTGAACAAACTTGGCAGCATCGGTAGGCGTTGCACCGCCTTTAATTGCGAGGACCGCTGGAGCCAGAACTAAAATACCTGCAAGGAATGGAGCAATTGTTGTGGCTACACCATTCAAAGCCTGTGTGAGATTAAGTCGTGCAGGGGCCGTGTCTTGTGGCCCAAGTGCAGCAACATAAGGATTAGCAGCAGTCTGCAGGAAAACAACCCCGGTAGCCATCACAAATACAGCAAGGAGGAAAAGCGGGTAAGAAAGCTGATCAACCGCCGGAAAAAACATATAACTTCCTACCGCAACAAGTACAAGACCGGCAATAACACCGTTTTTGTAACCGATTTTTTTAATGATGAATCCGCATAGAAAGCTAAAAACTGCATAAGCAATAAAAAATGAGAAATTTACCAACTGGGCCTCAAAGTTTGTCAGGGTAAATGCCAGCTGCACCTGATCCTTCATGGCAATGTTGAAGTTGGTAATAAAGCCGAAAATGAAAAAGATCGATGCCATAAAGGTCATTCCGAGCCGAAGATTACTGTTTGTTTTCTGTTCCATTATTCAATACTGTTTTTTGTTAATGATTTATTTGGATTCCTACTTTTTAGATTGAACAAATATAGAAATAATTCATTAGCCTAAGTTTTTATTTCTATTTTTGTGAACGTTAATTTAAAAGAGAAATTTATGAGTTATCTTCCTGAAAATGATCGTTATGACAATAAGACAAACTATAGGCGGTGTGGCAATAGCGGGCTTAGGCTGCCCGAAATCTCTCTTGGCTTGTGGCATAACTTCGGCGGAGTAGATGTTTTAGAGAACGGACGCGACATGCTAAGGTACGCATTTGACAATGGAATTACCCATTTTGATCTTGCAAATAACTATGGTCCTCCTCCCGGTTCGGCTGAAGAAAACTTTGGTGTAATATTCGGGAAAGATTTTCTTCCATACAGAGACGAACTGATCATTTCAACAAAAGCCGGTTACCTGATGTGGCCGGGGCCTTATGGTGAATGGGGCTCACGTAAATATTTGCTATCCAGTCTCGATCAGAGTTTAAATAGGATGGGGCTTAAATATGTTGATATTTTTTATTCACATCGCCCCGACCCCGAAACTCCGCTTGAAGAGACCATGATGGCACTCGATCAGGCAGTACGTTCGGGAAGAGCTCTTTATGCCGGTATCTCAAATTATCCGGCAGAATTAACAAAAAAAGCCTCTGCAATTTTGAAACAACTTGGCACGCCATGCCTAATCCATCAACCAAAATATTCGATGTTTGAACGTTGGGTAGAAGATGGCTTATTGAATGTTGCTGAAGATGAGGGTATTGGCATTATTGCATTCTCTCCTTTGGCTCAGGGGCTTCTCACCAACAGATATCTCGATGGGATACCCGATGGTTCACGGGCTGCAAAATCATGGGGATTCTTAAAGAAAGATCAAGTTGCTCCTGCAATTGCTAAAGTTAAGCAACTGAACGAAATCGCCATAGAGCGTGGACAATCACTTGCTCAAATGGCTATCGCATGGTTGTTAAAAGACAAAAGAGTTACATCCGTTCTGATAGGTTCAAGCTCGGTTGCACAACTAAAAGATAATCTGGCTTCCCGTAATAACCTCTCTTTTTCGGAGACTGAACTGAAAAAAATTGAGGAAATTTTAAAATGAGTTCATTTTTTCTGGCAGCCAAATCTATGCTTCCACTTTTTCTTATCATCCTTACGGGGATTGGTATGGTTCGTTTTAAGGCAGTACATTGGAATTGGATTGATGTGTTAAATAAATATGCTTTATGGATTGGGTTGCCTTCCCTGATTTTTGTAGCATTACTTCGTCTTGATTTCCGGTTCGGCGAATATTCCAGTCTTATTTTCTCCAATTCAATATATATTATCGGGTGTACCCTTTTGGCTTTTCCTTTAAGTTTTATATTTAAAACGTCACTTAAAACCAAGCGTTCTCTTTTTCTGCTATTGGCCTTCGGAAATATTTCGTATCTCGGAATCCCTCTTATAGCAAACTCATTGGGAACTGAGGCACTCAGCTCTGCAATCATCCTTTCGGCAGTTTACCCTTTTTGGATGTTCACCCTTGCAATTGTTTTAATAGAATTAACCGGGCATGACAAAGTACATATATTTTTGATTATTAAGAGACTCGTAACAAATCCACTCCTTGTTTCTGTTATATTTGGAATATTAGCTTCCTTTTTTAAAATTCCTATTCAAAGTACACTGATAAAAACATTAGAACTATTTGGACAGTCAGTAACTGCAGTGGTACTATTTTCACTTGGGATTTTTCTTGGTTCACAGCAAATCGGAAGTCGCAAAGAGTGGTGGCCGGTTATCGTACTTTCGGTGGTGACCATGATTATTTTGCCTGGGGTATTCTTTCTTCTGGCAAAAGAGTCGGCAATGACAAATATCCAGTTTCGTACTTCGATACTTGATGCCGCAATGCCGATGGGGCTTACAGCTTATGCAATGACTGAGCAATACCAGTTAAATGCTCTTTTGACAGGCAGATTAGTAATACTATCAACAGTTTTGGCTGCAATAATTCTCCCTTTTTGGATAGTCATTACTGCTCCGTAAAAACTTTTTCGAAATAACGGATAGCGCAATCCTGAAGGGTTTTTATCTTCAGTTCTTCTGCAATGACCGGAGCAAGTGACTTTTGCCGAAACAAGGGCCATCCTTCTTTATCCTCACCATATAATTCCAATAAGCCCATTTCCAAATAAAGAGTGCAACTTCCCAGATTAATCAGATTAAGCTTCTCTTCTTTCGAGAATTTCTGAAATGTAAATCCCCATTCACGAATACCTACCAGAAAAAGTACCCCATTGAAATCTACTTCAATCCCAAACATACGGCTTAGATGCTCACATAAAACCTTCCAATTATCCGGTGCTGTCATATTTTTTTTTGCAAAAGTAAAACTTATCAACAGTTTGGAAGTTAAAATAAACACTTAATTTTACTTTATACTATTACATATATTACCTGAATTCTCGTTCATTTTTAATGGGTTATTTCTATAAGCCTATGGCACATTGTAATATACAAAATATACCGTTTAAGGTTTTTACCTTTTGAATATCATGGCAATTTGAAAATCTCATGGAATAGAGTCTGGACTTACACTAAATTTGAAAAATATGAATTGCTTTTGGGTATTTCATATTATGTCCCTTTCTCAAATAATTGTAGTCAGGTTTCGCGAGTTAACATTGGCAGATGTTACATTTTTGTATAAAACAATTTTGTATGTTACAGTTTTGTTTCATATATTTGTATCAAAATATTTCGATATGAAAGATACACCATTTGTTTTTGGTAAACTGGCAACGAAATCCGATTTTACTGATCGTGACAATGAAATAGCTCAACTTGCCTCCAATTTCAGGAGCTTGGTTAATACTATAATTATTTCGCCGCGCAGATGGGGGAAAACATCGTTGGTTAATCGGGTATCTGAAATGATGGATATTCAGGAACCGGATTTAAAGATTTGCCATATAGATTTATTCAATGTACGTACAGAACAGGACTTTTATATTGCCTTAGCTGGCGAAATATTAAGGGCAACATCTACTAAATGGGAGGAATGTGCACAAAATGCCAAAGTTTTTTTATCGCGACTTCTACCCCGCATTTCTTTCTCGCCAGATTCTCAGAGCGAAATATCATTTGGAATAGGTTTAGATGAACTGAAAAAAAATCCTGACGAGATTCTTAATCTGGCTGAAACCATTGCAATAGAAAGAGACTTAAAAATCATAGTTTGTATTGACGAATTTCAGGGAATTGAGGAATTTGATGAACATCTTGCATTTCAAAGAAAACTGCGTTCGCACTGGCAAAGGCACACACATGTTTCATATTGTCTGTATGGAAGTAAGCGTCACATGTTACTAAACGTATTTTCCAATCCTTCGATGCCATTCTACAAATTTGGAGATTTGATGTTTCTTGAGAAAATTTCGATTCAAAAATGGGTCGAATTTATCCAAAAGCGGTTTTTGGATACAGGGAAGGAAATCAAGAAAGAGGAGGCCATTCTGATTAGTAATCTGACTGAAAATCACCCTTATTACGTTCAACAATTGGCTCAGCAATCCTGGTTAAGAACGGAATATATGTGCGATGATACTATTGTAGATGTAGCGTTTCAAAGTATTGTAAATCAGTTAAGCCTGTTATTCACAAATATCACTGAATCACTTTCAACAACTCAGCTGAACTTTATAAAAGCAATACTATCGGGCGAAAAACAACTAAGTTCACAAACGACTTTGCAAAAGTATAAATTAGGTACTTCAGGTAATATTTTACGGCTTAAGCAATCACTTCTTATGCGAGAAATAATAGATATACACGCCGATAGCATTGATATGCAGGATCCTGTTTATAAGTATTGGTTATGCAAAAAATATTTCAGGATATAAACGTGTGTCAATATCAAGTTTCACTGCTAAATAGTAAGAGTTTTACTCGTCATGGAAACAATACTGAAAGCTTCACTTGAATTGTATGTCTCAGTATTATTTCTTCAACGCAAAACACACTTATTATCTGTCATTGCGCAGAATGCGACATCGGACGAAATATGAAACATAATCATCTGAAATCCTACTTGTTCCGATTTTTCGGAAAAGCAATCCTAACCTATGAAACACACTGTTAAAAACAATTTTCTGACTGTCCTTTAAGAACTTTTGCAATAAAAAAGAAATACTATGTACTTACCTGTTATAAGTGTTACGCCAATTTACAATTACAAAATCCTGCTGATTTTTTAAAAATGGAAAGAAGCGACAATTTATAAAGTTAGTTTTGAAACAATTAAATGGAAAAATGAAGCAGATATTGATCCCAAAATTCTTTACCTGCACAGCGAAAAGCCTGAGGAATAAGTTTCCTTAAATTACAAATAAGAATGAATTCCAATAAATTGAACTATCTTTGTGTATTAAAAACACGTCACCATGAGCAAATATATCAACCCATATACCGATTTTGGTTTTAAGCGATTGTTTTGGACTGAAGGAAATAAAGACTTGCTTGTCGATTTCCTGAACTGCTTAATGCCTGCAAAACACCAGATTACAGAACTGAATTTCAGGAACGTGGAACAACCTGGCGAGATTGCTACCGACCGTAAGGCGTTCTATGACATTTATTGTCAAAGTGCCAACGGGGACCGCTTTATAGTCGAAATGCAAAAAGCAAAAATCAAGTATTTTAAAGACCGAGCCTTATTCTACATCACTTTCCCGATTAACGAACAAGCCCAAAGAGGTGATTGGAATTTCAAGCTGCTTCCTATCTACTATATTGCAATTCTTGATTTCCCTTACGATGAACATGAAGAAATCCGGAAATTTGACCGCAACGTACAGCTACGCGATGAAGATGGTTTCGTTTTCTACGACAAGTTGGGATTCCGTTTCCTGCAAATGCCCTTCTTCAACAAAAAAGAGACAGAATTGGTAACGCATTACGACAAATGGTGTTATTTCCTGAAACATCTTGAAACCTTCGACGACATTCCCCAAATACTTAACGAACCTTTGTTTGATAAGGCATTTAAAACTGCTGCATTAGCTGCTATGAACCCCAAAGAACGGGAAGAATACGAACAGAGTAAACTGGTTTACGCTGAGCTAAAAGCTGTTATGGATACCTCGAAAGAAGAAGGAAGAGAAATTGGAAGAGAAGAAGGAAGAGAAATTGGAAGAGAAAAAGGAATACCACAAGGTGAATTAATCAAAGCCCAGAAGATCGCCAAAGAGATGAAAGATGAAGGAGAAACAATTGAAAGGATAACCAAATACACAAAATTATCAAAAGAGGAAATTGAAAAGCTCTGATAATGGGCAATATCTGTTCGAATTTAGGAAACAATTACTTAAATTGTAATACATTACAAATAGTATTGAATTCCAATAAAAAACATGACCGGATGGGTAAAAACTCAACCGGTCATTAAAAAATTCATTTTTGAAGCCCGTTCTGTCATTAACCAATCACATAAAGTCGTGACATATTATTGACAATAAACACATTGTTACAAATGTGGGGATCATTTACCTCCTTGAAGTTATTTAGACCCTTCATAATAGTCGATAGTTGTAAGTAACTGGTTTGAAAAGTTATAAATATCATCCAGGGAGGCTATTTCATTTTTCGTTTCTTTTTTGTCTTTGTCAAACAAACCAATAAATTTTTTACTTTTCCCATTGAACCATAACCTGCACAAAGGTTTTCTGCTGTTATCATCCAAAATTATACTGAAATAATTCAATGAATCTTTATAAGTTACTCTTGATGAGGATACTTTTGATCTTAAAATACTTTTCACAATGTAAAATCCATTTAGCTCTTCTTCAGTGGTGATAATCTTATTTTCTTCATTTTCAACCGGTGTCATAATTTCCGGCTGTGTTTCCGCAACTGCTTGTTTAGTTTGATTAATTGCATTCATTAACCTATCGCTCACTATGTCACTAAAAGTTTGTTCCACAGTTTTTTTTACTATTTCAGTAAACTGAATCATTAACTTCTCTGTTGATCTGCCATCATAAACCCTGCTAAAAAAATACTTTACAAATTCAGGTGTAGGATTTGATAATTCGGAAGTTAAAACAGTTTTAATCGCATTTGAATACTTTAGCTCGCTTGCAGTATTAAGGATAGAATTTATATCAAAACCGCTTTTATGAAATTTTGCAAGTTCCTTAATCTGTTGATCCTTAATATTTGTAATATCAAAACTTAAAAAAGGCTTTTCATCCATTTTATTGGATAAATCTAAGTCAGTATAGAAATTGTACTGAACTCCATTTGTCAAAATAGCAAATCTTGCTTTTGTTAAATGAAAGTATTTATGAATTTGAGTATAATGCTTTTCCAAATTCTCAGCATGATGTTTACATTCAATGACTAATACAGGTTGATCGTCTTTCAGGATTGCATAGTCCACCTTCTCTACATTTTTTGCGCCATAGTCGGTAATAAACTCAGGGACAACTTCCATCGGATTGAACAAGTCGTATCCCAAAATTTGGATAAACTGCATTATAAACGCACTTTTTGTAGCTTCTTCCGTTTTAATCTGGTCTCTAAGTTTCAAGACCTTATCCCCAAGCATTTTAATTTGTTCTTTAAAGTCCATTTTATTAATTTTTAAGATTAGTACATATTTTCTTTAATTCTTCAATCTTTACTGTTAAATCTTCAATTTTCTTTCTGAGTTGAGTAACATCTTCTTGTAAATCATCGTTATTATCACTCACCATAGCATCAACAAAAATTGAATTGACTAAGGACAATCCAAAAATCCCACCACAAAGCAACATAATAATGAAATACAATTTTGAAAAAAATGCAATTAAAGGACTTGTACGAGCTGCAATCAAATCGGGTATCTCATACCAACCTTCAACAGAAAAAAGTCTAAAAACAGAATAGAACGAATCCAATGGATTGCCAAAATATTCTGGTACTATATTTTTATAAAGTGAACATGTTACTAAGGAAACAATAAAAACCAACAAGAAAAACCCGGCAATGACGATATAAGAGGTTTTTAAAGCTCGCTGCACGGAAGCTATCAAAGGTTGAACATTTGGAAAAAAACGAACAAGTCTGAAAAATTTAAAAACTCTGAAGACCCTTAATGTCAAGAAAATGTTGAGTTGTAGAGCACTGTCATTATAAAAGATTACTGCTATTGACGGTATAGCAATAACTACTAAAACAAAGTCAAGCCTGTTCCAGCCTACTGAAATATATTTTGTAAATCCATATTCAGTGATTTTGACAAACATTTCAATAACAAAAATAACAGTAAAAAGCGGTTCCAAATAGTCTAATACATTTCCATTCAGTTCAAATTCTTGAACGAAAATGAGTAACGCGTTTGAAATAATCAAAACTAAAATACAATATTCATTGAGAAAAAACCGTCTTACTCCATTCATAAGTTTGCGTAAAATTGAGTTTAAAATTGAGCATTATATTGAATATTTGTTGAATATATATTATTGAGCACCTTTTATTTCATTAATCATTGACCCAGCCGAGCATCCCTCTATGCTGGTGTTTACCTGTTTCAGGATCTATTCTTTCATCAGTGTCAACCCAACTTATTAGACCTTTCTTCTGGATTATCCCAGTGTCGGGATTAATTCTTGTATCTGTGTCATTGTACCCCAGAAATCCCTCTTTTTGAATGTTTCCGGTTTCCTGATCAATCCGAGTGTCAGTGTTATTCCACCCTATCAATCCTTCTTTTTGCATATTTCCGGTTTCAGGATCTATTCTTTCATCTGTGTCAACCCAACCCCCTAACATTCCTTCTTTCTGTATTCGGCCGGTGTCCTGATTTATTCTTTTGCCTGAACCAACAGAACCAACAATTCGTCTTTCATTTTCGTATCCCTGACTGAAACTGTTATTTGAATTGAAAAGTACTTTGAATAGAATATAAACAACAATTCCATAAATAATTAGAACAACAGCAATTACGAAAGTTGCATAAGGAATAAGACCCCAAGCTGCAATTAGAAACAATGTGGCGGCAACTCTGATTACAATCTTTAATCCACAATGATTAAAAATATCTGAGCAATCGCTGAATTTTACAATAATCCATAAAATTGGATAGGCAATGTAATGGCTGAACTAACCAATTTTTAAGGCTACAATCGATTGTTTCGCGTCCAGACTTCGGCTGATTCGGTTGCGTTGTTTACAACCTCAGCATTTGTAGCAGCGATAATTCCACCGATGATCAATGGTGAAAGAATAAAAAGGATGTTTAAAGTTTCGTCTGTCATTTTGATAATGTTTTTAGTACGTAATTTTTGATTCGGTTTTTACAACTTCCGTTTTTCCTGTTCCGGAAAATTTGGCACAAAAAAAAGGCGTGGTACTGTAACTGTATCCGCCTCCGAGGTACTGGCATACCCATGCAACAAATAAGTAAAGCCCACGCCTTAGCGTGAGCGTTTAACTTATTATTCTTGTTGCATTTGAAAAGTGCCAGTTTTCGGAAGCAGAAATAAAAGCTAACGCCTTTATATTTTTTATGTACTATCGTTGTAAATTGACCATAAGCAAATTTTGTTTAAAATATTCATCAAAACTAAAAAATTATTTTCAATAAATTGCT
>CAILKW010000793.1 GCA_903834845.1 uncultured Bacteroidia bacterium
CATAATCCAAAAGATAATTAATTATTGTGCTTTAAAAACGGCTACGAAAATAGTATTTTGATTTGTTTCAAAAGGCATGATTTAATTAAAAAATGTTAAGGCTTAAAAATGAAAATCAGGCCACCAAACTTGGCTTTTCAGTGTGACAGTATTAAACATGAGACATATTTAATTATCATCATCCCGTCTTTTATTGTGAGAAATTTTCTTTTTAAATTATTTATACTGTATGGTCACAATCTCCTTTGAACACAATATTTATTCTTATTTTTGTTCGCAGATTTCGGTGTACAGTACAAATGGGACTGAAGGGGCGAAGCTGAATTTAGTTGATATACAGCGGGTCATTTACAGAGTGAACCTAAGGAATGATCGCCAGAGCGAATACCACAAAACCAATAATTTTTTACGGCGTGTGTAATTGGGCTATTTATTGAACATTAAAGCAATTACAGTTTTGGTTTAAGTTTAATCCTTCCTATTAAACGACTGAACCAATATTACCGAAAATAATTGCAGAAAAAAAATAGATTTTTTTGATGATTTTAAAGCCAAAACCATTATTTTTGTAGAGTATGCTTATGAATAGTAAATTTTATATTTGAATCATTATGACTTACCAAGTTGATATATTAAATCCAAAGGCCATTAAGCTTCTTCAGGATCTTGCTGATTTAGATCTGATTTCTATTACTCAAAATTCTGAAGACAATTTTCTGAAAGTCGTTACAAGGCTTCGTAAAAAAGCTTCATCCAATCCGCCATCTTTCGATGAAATCACAAAAGAGGTTGAATTAGTTAGAGCTAAAAGGTATGCCCAAAAGAAAGGATAGAGTAATCATTGATACAAATCTTTGGATCAGCTTTCTTTTGACAAAAGATGTTGCTAAGCTTGACTAAATATTCTCTGACGAATCAAATTTATTGCTTTTCAGTCAGGAATTGCTTGATGAATTCCTTGAAGTCGCGAGACGGCCAAAGTTCAAAAAGTATTTTTCGATTATAGACTTGCAAGATTTATTGCTGCAAATTCGTTTGCAAGCTGAATTTGTCGAAGTAACCACAGTCATAGTTCTTTCCCGTGATCATAAAGACAACTTTCTTTTGTCTCTGGCAAATGACGGGAAAGCACACTACTTGTTAACAGGAGATAAAGATCTTTTAGTTCTCAAGAGAATAGGTCGCACCAAAATACTGACTATATCGGAATTTTTCGCTGAAAAAAGCACGAACCACTAAATTCAGGAAGTGTAAATAGTCTCTATACTTAATAATCAGTATTATACAGTTTGGTTTTAGTTTAAGTTTATCGTGTAATATTACAAACCCTGAACCCACATAACCACTTAAAGGATTCGATCAGATACAAAATACACCGAATAACCAGAATTTTTAAGCATAAGAAATTTTTTTTTGAATTTTTTGATAAGAATCATTGCCCTTCATTTTATTTTGTATATTTGCAGAGTACAAAAAAGTTTAAAGATGATAAACGTAACAGAAATCACTGACACACTAATAAGCCTCCTAAGGGCGAGTATTTTGAATATAACACAAAATCAACTAAATAGCATAAATACCGAGCTATGCATAAGGCCGATATATCCACAACTTTAGGTATATACAGCTGTTATGCAATATTCATAAAAACACAGTTACCAATTTAATAATTAAATCATAAAACAATGGAAAATCAAAATCAAGCAAGTGGTTCGGGACAACAAACAATTAATATTCAAGTTCCATCGGCAGACAACATTGCAAGCAGACGTTCACTTATTCCGTTATTGTTTGCTGCTGTTATCATTTTTTTCTTCTTTAATTTTTTTACCGTTAGTTGTGGTGGACAGAAAGTCGGTAGTGTAACAGGCATTAACCTTGTGACAGGTACTGAACTTAAAGATCGAGATATGTTTTCGGGAAGAGAAACAAAGGGAGAGAAAATTCCTTCAAGTGCTTGGGCAATAATTGCATTCGGTGCGGCTATTATTGGACTGGGAGCCTTTTTAATTAAAGAGAAAAGAGAAGCCTTAATTGGCACTGGTGCTGGAGCGATAGGCTTTGGCTCATTACTAATTCTTCAATTTGCAATAAAGAATGCAATCGAAAAGAAATCAGAAGGGGCAATTCAAACTGACTTTGAATTTGCTTACTGGGGAGCACTTATTGCAATGGGTGTTGCTGGCTTTATTAGTTATTTGCGAATGCAAAAGACACATAACATTGTTGTCAGTGTTTCACCACCTGCTCAAGGTTCAAATTCAGTGATAGATTCACCTGTAATAAATAAAACCATAGAAACAACTAAAGAGTCGAATTTTGACCTTATCGGTTGGATTTCAAAGTATAAAAAGATGTTTTTAGGCATTCTTAGTTTAGCTCTTGCAATATTTGCTATTTATTTTTTCTTTATTAAGCCAGATCCAAAAAAAGATGCGATAAAAGCTGCAAGTTCATTTTGCAAGTGTAATGAGAAAAATAACTCACAAATCATAGGTCTGTATGAAAAATTTATAGAGGATTTAAAACAAAATAAATATAAGTCGAAACAAGATGCCAGAATGAAATTACAAGCTTTAAAAGATTCAAACGATATTATAAACTATAATTGTATAATAGAAGCTGAGGCAACTTATAAAGAATTGCGTTCAAAATATCTAAGTGACCCAAAGTTATTATCCGATTTTGAAAATGTTTTCAATTCTAACAAAAAGGATCATTGTATCGCATCTAACGAGAATGAATTAAATACAGCTTTTACAAAAGTTGAGAATCAGATATCACTGTTGAAAGATAGTGAAAATCAGGCCGAGACTCACTTTTCCGACATCAATGAGTTTTTTAATGCTTTTAAAGAAGCTGTGAAATCGAAAGATAAAAATAGATTAGCTTCATTTGTCTATTTCCCTTTTGATGAACAAGGTTCAAAAATGTCCAAAGAAGATTTTATGAAGAATTTTAGTCTGGCAGACGAAATGATCGAATTAGTAATCAATGCAACATCCCTTAATCACTATGAACCAAATAGCTTTTCGATTGATGGTACAGGAATGGGATTTAGTAAACATGGTGATGGTTACTGGAAATGGGACAGGATTTATTATGGTGAATAAATTAGAATATCATTGTAAATATTGAAATAAAGAATGAACATTGCATAACAAAGTGTAGCAGCAATAAGGGTTTTAGTGGTAATTCAAGCATTCTGCCCCGCTCAAAATTTCGTGTCGGTGGACAGGAAAGTAGCCCGCAATCCCTTACTGCCGCTACACTCAAACGTTAACAATATTAAATATACAACGATTGAAAAATTCCTTATTTTTTTCAATCATATAAAAAAAGGAATGTTTTTGAAATCATATTATTACAATTTCTTAATGGATAAAGTATCCTTGGTAATTGACTTGTATGATAAAAGTAACTATATTGGTAACAAGCACTATTACAACGCAAAGAATCCCTTGACACTACAAAATAAAATAAGTCCGCCAATAACCTGAGAAGGATACCCTTCGCCGACATGAAGTCAGAATTCAGCTAAAAGCAGACTTATTCCTCTGCAAAAGTAGGATTAATTTGTTAAAATTCAAATTTTTTTTTCGAAAAAAGGTAGTTCGTATTAAGTTGCTCAAATTTTGTTATTTAACTGCTTATTAGCAAATCTTCTATTACATGAATCCGGAACGGCAAAGTCGGAAAATCGGGAAATATTTGTTGATGATGTTTTTCCCGTTTTAATGGATAGAAGTGAAACAATGAAATGCATTATTATACATCATACTAAAGACTGACAATAAAAAAGATACGATTATGAATAAAACTAAAATTGGAATTATATTAGGAGTCGTTGCCGGATTAATAGACTTAATCCAATATTTAAAGGAATTTTGATTGCTTTTTTGGTGTTACTGCCTACCGCCATTCTGATAGGATGGAAAGAACCAATCTCCTTGATACCAATTGGAATAATGACAACCTTACTTGGTGGACTTCTTGGTTTTTCAATTCAAAAACTTGCAAATAAACAAAAATGACTTCATTTATAAGTATTTATGAAGTAAAACCTCTCAACGAAGTATTGAGCCTTTTTTATGTGACGTACTCAAAACCAAGCATGGCGTAACAAACAAGCGGGGAAATAAAATTGGTCGCTAACAAAAGCTGTTTCCAATCGGGGGGTGTAAAGTGTTGAAATAGTGATTATTGTTGTTACTGAGATTTAAGTATAAGGCAATTTAGGTTTCCAATATCACCGACAGCAACCTAATCTGACGTTTGGCAAATAAAAATCTGTACTGCGAAGCAATGATTTGGATAAATTGATTACATTTGTCTGGACAATTGAAAAATATAAAGGTTTATAAATCAAATAGTTGATTGCAATTTTAAAATTTATTTCTGGACAATTATGAGCAAAATAGTAAAATCGGATACATGCAAAAACTTAATTCGAAAAATTTCTGATAATTATTTATATCAAAATACGAATTGTTTCTACCAAACAAAAATGAATGGAACAACAAGGAAGCAAATCATTGTTGAAACAATTGAATTTTAATATAATAGCATTACATATCAAAGGAAATAATTGTGGTAATTTTAAATAAGTTGATACTTTTTTCCAGGAAATAATATTTGTGCAAACTTGAAACGATAAAACCATGAAATCCCGCAATATACCATATCGCTATTCGTTACCGCCAATTAAATGAACATAAACCCCATGAATATGAAATATAAAAATATCAAAGAAATTTGTCGGGAGATTGACTTGATTATCGAGAAAAAAGACAATAAAAATGACTATAAATATTTGTATTCCGACATGTTGAATGTACTGATGTTACCGGAAATGCAATATGCTGTGATTTCGGAAAATAATGATGCTTCGAAAATGGAAAATAGTGATGCATAATTGTTGCCAAAAATACGTTATTAATTTTGATTCAAAAAGATTGTTTTTCTATTTTTCATTCTATAAC
>CAILKW010000794.1 GCA_903834845.1 uncultured Bacteroidia bacterium
ATCACTTTTAACGGCAATATTGCCCAATAACCTGTCACGTTCCGAAAATAACCAATTCTCAGCCACTTGAGAAAAATGGGGTTATCGGAGTGGATTCAACTATTGTATTATTTATTACTTTTAAAGCCTGAAAATTTGATGAGACCGATCTTTACAATGCCTGAATAAATGGAGCATTGCTTTAAAAATGGACTCGGAAGAAATTCAGTTTGTTGCCTGTTGTTTTGGATGGACAGTAAAGTGAGAATTCCTTTATCATTCGCGTATATTACATAATATGTATGTGACTGAAAGGGCGAAGCTGTAAGAGGCCATAGCTGAGGCAATTCTGTAATAGCCTGATAATGTAGTTTATGATGTTTTTACGACAGGTGGAAAAGTTATTTCACAAACTGGTTTAAAGTTTAATCCGGTCAGCTTTAAACAAATCTTTAAAAAGCATTAATTGAAGCTGGTTCTGTTGTAAAAGCCACTTACCATTTGATGCGACATTCACAAACAACAGATTTGCATAAGCTCGGTACCGATAAACTACACACAGCCCCTACTTTTACATGCCGACATAAATCATGTTTCGTTACAAATACTTTTCCGACAATAAACGGAGAATAATCCAACCCAATGGACAAGATCAAAATAGCAAAAAATAGCCAGTCACCGTATGACACGCATAACCACTCACCTTAGGTTAAAAATATGAGCATACACAAAAATAGCCATATCAATAAATACTTGAAAATGGCTATCCTAAATAACAGATTAATAAGTAAATAATAACAATAACAGTAGCGCATATAACAGCCAATAGCCGCTATTAAGATAACATTAATTATAACACAGGAGTGGCGGCTATCGAAACGTTAGCGTTTATTACAAAATTAAATACAACAAGATATGACAAATTTACAACCTGATATAATAAGAGTAAGAGATTTACTACAAACAGAGAAACTTAGAATTCCAAATTATCAGCGACCATATAAATGGACTGCAAAAAATGTAAATCAACTTATTGATGACATTATTTTTCATAATGATAAATCCGCTTATAGATTGGGAACATTAGTTATTCATATTGATAAAGAAGAAAATGGAGTATTTAATATAGTTGATGGACAACAGCGTACATTAACGCTTACATTGATTGCTTATGCTATTATAAAAAATTGCGACGAAAATTTGAAAAAAATTCTAATACGAGGAGAAAGTATAGAAAGCTATAAACCAAAAATAAATTTTGCATTTACAAATGATATTTCAAAAGCAAATATTCAAAATAATTATAAAGTAATTGAACGCAGAATCAATGAATTTGATGAAAAAACTATTCGTTTTTTCTTTGATAAATGTGAACTCGTAAAGGTTTCATTGACTGATATTTCAGAAGCATTTCAATTTTTTGACTCACAAAATGCACGAGGCAAAGACCTTGAACCTCATGATTTATTAAAAGCCTTTCATTTAAGAGAAATGAATAATTTTTCAACGGAAGAAGAAAGAAAAAAGACTGTCGAAAACTGGGAAGCAATGGACACAGACAAACTGTCTAAATTATTTGCATTATATCTTTTCAGAATTAGAAATTGGAGTAGAGGTTATTCAGCAAAATATTTTACAAAAGATGATGTTGATATTTTTAAAGGAGTCAGTCCAAACATTCAAGAAAATTTCCCCTTTGCAAAAATGTTTAGAATAGCACATTATTATACAGACAATTACAATGCTTCATATCATAGAAATATTGATAAAAATGAATTTGATTATCCATATCAATTAGACCAGATAATAATTAATGGAAAGCGTTTTTTTGAAATGGTAGCATTTTATGACAAAATGATAGAAAGTGTTAAACATAATACGACCTTTAATATATTGTCAACAATCAAAACTTACGATGGTAGTTACAGAACAGGTGATAAGTATATTCATAATCTATTTTATTGTGGTTTAATTTATTATATTGACAAATTTGGAAATGCAAATTTGTCAAAAGCTATTGAAAAAATATTTGTCTGGGCTTATACATTAAGACTAAAATTATATAGCGTCGGAATTGATTCAGTTGATAATTATGCGTTAAATTCATCACCTTATACACAAGTTCAATTATTTAAGAAAATCAGAGAAGCTCTGCATCCAAGTGAAATAATGAACATAAAATTGGAATCATTGAAAGAAAACAGGTCGAGTAAAACGGAAAAAATCGTAGAACTATTTAAGAATTTAAGATATTATGAGCAGCAAAACTGAAAAACCTTTGGAACTAAATATTATAAGACTTTTTAGTTCAGATAATTATATAATACCAATTTACCAAAGAAATTACGCATGGAAAAATCCTGAAATTACTCAGTTAATTCAAGATATTGTTGATTATATAAAAAAGGACAAAACAAAACCATATTATATTGGTAGTCTAATTGCTTATGAGCGAAAAACAGAAGGTAAAGTAGTTTTTGAAACCATTGACGGACAGCAAAGACTTACAACTTTAACTATAATTTTAAGTCTTATAAAAAATGAATATCCTGAAATTGATTCTTCATGGTTTAAAGAATTAAATTTAAAATTTGATAGCCGCAAAATATCGACCAATACTTTACAAAATATATTCTTTGGAATTTCACTTGATAATGTTGAATGTAATATTGCAATTAAACAAGGATATGAAGACGCAAAAAAATCATTAAGAAAAATACTTGATGATTTTAAATTGTCTTTCTCTGACTTTTGTAAATATTTCTTTGAACAGGTCTATATTTTAAGAGTTTTAGTTCCAGAAGATACAGACTTAAATCATTACTTTGAAATAATGAATAGTCGCGGTGAACAATTGGAAAAACATGAGATTTTAAAAGCCAAATGTTTGGAAGTTCTTGATAAAGAAGACAGGTATGGTTTTAATCTGATTTGGGAAGCTTGTGCAAATATGGAAAAATATATTCAATACGGATTTAATACAATTCAAAGAGATTATATTTTCGGTAGTGACAATAGCAATACGGACAAATGGAATAAATTAATCAGTCAGGAAGCTGTTTTTAAACAATTAAAGCCAAATGACACATCAAAAGAAAATATCAAAACAGAAGTTTGTATTATAGATTTATTAAACCCAAGCTTAACTCAGTACAATGCAGTAAATATAACCGAAGAGGAAAATCCTGATAGATTTAATACAATCGTCAATTTTTCAAATTTTTTACTACACATTTTAAGAATCCAAACAAAAGAAAACATTGCATTAGATGATAAACGACTTATTGAATTGTTCGAACCCTTTTTAAAAGACGAAGCCAATAAAAAGGAATTTGTAAAAACATTTGGTTATAATATTTTAAAAGGTAAGTTCTTGTTCGATAAATACATAATTAAAAGAGAATTTGCAAGAGGAACTGACCATTGGAGTTTAAAAAGAATGAAATGGAATGAACAGTATAAGACTATTAGTTACGTCAATTCATTTGGAAATGAGGAAAGCAACGAAGATATAAACCGTGAAATATTAATGTTACTTTCAATGTTTCATGTTTCAAATCCAACATTAGTTTATAAACACTGGCTAAATGCAGCATTAAAATTTGTTTTTGAAAATGATAATTTTACTGCATCTGAATATAAAGAATATCTTGAAAATTTAGCAAAGGCATTTTTGCATGACAGATTTTTATCTGATGAATCCAAAGACTATTTTGAAATAATTTATAAAAATAATGGATTATCAAAAAATACATTGATTAACATTTCTAAACTTAATCAAGGAACAGCGGTTGAAAATTTCGTATTTAATTATCTTGATTATTTGCTTTGGCTGGATTATAGAAATGAAAAACAAAATTTCACTGTTGAAGGTAAAACAATTAATGATAATAGAATAAAAGAATTTGAATATACTTTCAGAAGTTCAGTAGAGCATTATTATCCTCAACATCCAATAGAAGGGAATATATCAATTGCATTGACAGAAAATGAGCAGAATGAGGGTAAAATAGACTGGCTTAATAGTTTTGGAAATCTTTGTTTAATTAGCAATAGTAAAAACTCACGTCTAAGTAATTATATGCCAAGTGCAAAAAAAGAGCATTATAATAACAGTCCCACACTTGATAGTGTAAAACAAAGAATAATGATGGAGTATTCCGCTTGGGATATTTGCGGAGACAATAATATAAATGAAATAGAAGACCATGATATTAAAATGAAAAAATTGATAATTGAATAAAAAAAACGCTAACATATTGTTGAGCGTTCATTGCATTTTTTTGTGGGCATTTGTCTGTAATCGAACATTTGTGCAAGAAAGGAGCTTTTTCGGTAACACGAACATTCTACTTTCAACCCCCACAAAAAAAAGCAACGCCGCCAACAATTTTTCGTTAGCTACAAGCATAAAAAACTGTAGCGCAAGAGAATAAGATTAGCCATGATTCGATCACTTTCATGTTTATAAAAGATCAATATATTGACAGATAATATATTTATGGAAGAATTTAAGATTTTTATATCGTACGCTCATAAAGATGATGCATATTTCAGAGTATTTAAGGAGGGAATAGAAAGTCATTCAAAATCGTCACAAAATCTAAAATGGAAGATTTGGTGTGATAAAGAAATACCAGTTGGTAGTCTTTGGCATAAGGTCATACAAAATGAGGTTCAAAATTGCAATACTGCAATTCTTTTAGTAAGTGCCAACTTTTTGAGTTCTGAATATATAGAAACTAAAGAATTTTTAGAGTTTATAGAAAGAAGCGAAAAAGATGGATTTATTTTTTTACCCGTTCTCTTATCTGACTGTAATTTCATGCAGTGGGAAAATCTTGCTAAACGACAATTTTTTTATCCCCAAGGTAAAGATTACAATCTAAGAGAACTTTCTAATATTTCTTATTCACATTTGTGTGAATTTTATAAAGGAGTGATCGAACCAAATTCTTATAGAGAAACTTATCATAAAAACTGTGTAAATGCATTTGAAAAAGCGATATTCTCTGGCAAAAGGAAGCCAATTGATCTTATCTCTGATTTTCGACAACCAGCATCGTCAATAGCAACTGTTAATTTACAGGATACAAAACTTGAAACTTTATCAGACGAAAATGTAATAAAAATATTACGTCATTTTAATAGGCAGTCTCAAAACAGAAACTTAAATGAAAAAGAATTAGCAGATGCGATTGACACAAGAAATAAAATAATAGCAGCAATTACTAACGAATTTGACAATCAATTAGAATTAAATTATAAAGAGGTTTTTTCTTCTGTAATGTTTGACCGTATATTAGGATTTCAGCAAATACAAAAAAATGATATTGATTTAGTTCAGAAATTTAGAAATAATAAGGCGTATAATTATCAGGACCGCTCTTTAATTGTAAGTGGTTTAACATTGAGTCTTTTAAATCATTTTGATCCAAACAAAATACAACTTTTAATCGATATTATTAGTGATTTTGAGGAAGAAACATGGCAAAGAGCAATGGTGGGACTATTATTAAGCCTCATTCGCTACAATAATAGGTTAAGTATGTTTCCTGAAATATCAAGAAGACTTTATGAGTTAAAAACCATACCTAACATTCAGCAAGGTATTGTATTTATTAATAAAATATTACAAAATAAATGTTATAGCCATATAGGCTGTATTAATTGTGCTAATTATAAAAACAAAAAGGACAATTTTATTCAAAAATTTAAAATGTACTTTGGCAATAATATTACGATTACTAAGGAGGATTTGGCAGATATTCAAGATAGCATAACGAAGCAAGATTCAATAGGTATAATGATAGATACCTTGTTCTATCCTGATAAATTAAATGCATTAGCAAATAAGTTAGAAAATAATGATTCTTTAACGATAAGTTTAACTGATTGGTTTGAATATATAAATTTAGAAAATTACATCAAACTTCATGAACTAAATCCATTTGCATTAAATCTTAAAGATGAGTTGTTTAGTAATGCGATTAATTGGTTTTACCCATTTAAGGCAGATGAAAAAATTTATAACTCTTTAGTGGAAGGATATCCCATTAGTATAGATTTGGAAATATCAGATTTTGTTTCAAAAATTACTTTTGCTGATTCATTTAGTGACATAGAGAAAGTATTTTTATTAAGCCATACTAAAGAATTTTCTGAAGATTTTTTATCTCTAATAATAGATATTACTTATTTAGAGTCAATGTTTAAAGAAGAAAATTCGGCGTTGGAAAAGTTATATCTAAAAATCATACGAGACTTGTATAGATTTTCGCAATTATCCTCACAAAAGCAAGATCATAATTCTTTTGATAATACATTAAGGATATATAATAAATCTCTTCTAGAAAAGATTACTAATGAAATTACAAAAAAGAAAATTGATGCTCAATCTTTATATGAACAAGAAAAATATCAAAAATCAATAGACCTATTAAAAACTATCCCAACGAGCCAATACGATTTTGTAATAAATTCTTTGTTTGTAAAAAATTACATATTCCTTAAAGAGGACAATAAGGCTATTCCATATTTGGATAAAGTGCTTGATCAATTAGACAAATATACTCTTAATGAAAAACTTGCATGGTATGTTCGTGCTGGTAATTTATATTCCCGTTTGAATAATAATGAACATTATATAGAATTTATAAATGAAGAGATTTTAATACGGGAGCAAATTTTAGAAGAATCATTAACTATTGATGAACTGGTTGAAATAAGAACAGAAAAGGTTATTAATTTGGCAAACGCTTATAGTCGATTAAGTGTTTCAATCAATAATAATAATCTAGCTTTATATTATGCTATTAGGTGTTTGAATGCATTTTTCTTTATTCCTAATTTGGATTATAATAAATTACAAGAATCAATAGAATCTCATAAAGAATGTCTTTATAAAACTTTTACTCCAGAATTTTTTATTGATAATTTTAAATTTCTTAGAACAGAATTAGAGAAAGAGATAGATTCATGGTTATTTGGTAAAATACTTGTGTTAAATGATTTGTTTTCAAAAATAAAAGATTTAAACATTTATAAAACATCCAAATACTATAATGCTGCATTAATACACTTTAATAGCATTTATGAAATTATACAACCTTATGTTCAGAACACAAAAGAAACAGAACATATAGAAAATGAATCAAGAATATTTCATTTTGTTAAGGATGGGATACATAATAAGATCGAACTATCATTTAAGGATGTTTTATTGTATAAAACAGAAGCCATATTTAAAACACTGACACAGAAATTTATTGTATTTCAATTGTTTTTATGTAATTTATTTGAAGATGATAATCTTTCAGAAGACGATATGATAGATAATGTCTTGCTGGAATTATTAAAATGGAATTTATGGGATTTCAATAAATTAACGTTATTTAATTCATTGTTTTATTCATTAATTGATCAAGGAATGTACAATGAAGCAAAAGAAATATTAAAAAAACTTGAAGATACGCTGAAATTATTGGATAAACAGCCAATAGAAGAGCAAATTCGATGGATAGAAATTGCTTATAATTTATTTATATTTTTGGAAGACAAAGAGAAACAAGCTCTGTACGCAATTAAATATTTGAATACAATTTTCTTAAACCCTAATTTTGATAATGATCAATTACAAGAATTAATAGAACCTCATAGAGTAAATTTTTACAAGACTTTTACTTCTGAAATTTTAATAGGTAATTTTAAATCTATTACAAAAGGAATAGAAAAAGAGATAAATTCAAGGTTAATTGATAAGATTCAAGAATTAGATGATTTATATTTAAGAACAGATAATATAGACACATATAAGACATCACAAAATTATGAGGTTGCATTAAAACACGCTAACACAATTTACGAAGAAAATATTTATTATGTACAAAATACAAAGGAAACGGAACCAGATGAAAGTGAATCAAGAATATTCCATTTTGTTAAGGATAGGATAGATAATAAGATTAATTTATCATTTAATGATATCCTAGTTCATAAAGCTGAAGGTGTATTAAAATCTCTATCACATCACATTGTTGCTATACCAACTACTGAGCTATTTTTTCATAATTTGTTATCAGAAAAGAAACTTTCAAGTGATGATATTATAGATAATGTTTTGTTGGAAGTATTAAAGTTTAATTTATGGGATTATAATAAATTAACAATATGGTATAATTTGTATAATTCTTTAATTATGCAAGACAAATGCAAAGAAGCAAAAGAAACCTTAAAAAAACTTGAAGATATACTCGAATTATTAGATAAACAACCAATTGAAGATCAAATACCATGGATAGATTTGGCTTATAATTTATATTTAAAATTGGAAAATGAAGAAAAGCTGAAAGAACTCTTTTATTATGTTATAAAGTATTTAAACAATCTTTGTTTGACTCCCAATATTGAAAAAAGTTGGTTAAATCAAATTATTGAATCAATGAGAAAGCATTGGAAAGAAATGTTTATTAATCAGTTGGATTCTTTATATGAGAATGATAACTTTAATATTTTTGAGCATAGAGTAGAAAAAGAAATTAATCCAAGTTTGTTTTTAAAAATAAAAAATCTATGTGTCATGCAACAAGCTTTATATGCTTTTGACATCTTTCAAAATAGTAAATATTATAACGCAATATTAGAACATGCTAGCACTATTTACAATTTAATTTTACCCGTAGTTCAATCTGTGAAAAAAAATGAGGATGAGGAATATGAAAACATTGTTTGTCCTTTTGTTTCAAAAACAGAAAGTTATGATGTCACTTTACCAATAAATGGTGTGTTAGAACTAAAAGAAAATATAGTATTAACATATCTTATAATCAGAGTTGGTCAAAAAGCAAGAGACCAATATTTAGATGCATTTTTCAACAACTTATTGTTTAATGACTATAAACCTTTTTCGTGTGAAACTATAGTTGACGAAATCTTATCAGAATTTTTAACTTGGCATCTTCGAATTAAAAATTAAATAAACGAATAAGATAAGTTTAACGAAAATTTGAATATTAATTTGTTTAAAAAAAGTAATAATGAATTAAATAACTAAGGTGGAATCAAGAAATATAAGATTATGTTTACTAATTTCATTTAGCAAAAAATGCCTGTAGCTAACAAGCGGTCATAAAACATAGCGGTTTCAGTGCAATTTGCAAGCTTTGTTCTCGCTGGTAAGGTTCGTAACGGGGGATAGGTTCGCAGCCACGCAATCCGCTACGTTTCATACCGCCGACCGTTAAGGGCTATTAAAAACGACAACCATGATTGATATTTGGAACGAAGAAATAGAAATTTTGATAAAAGAAGGAATAACCAATCTTTATTGGTATCTTGGAGATTTGCAGAAATCTTGGTTACGGGCAGGCGTTGACGATTTATTGAGCAATAAGTTATTTGCCTTAAAAACCGAAGACGGTAAAAAATTTACCAAAAGACAATTAATGGATGAACTATATTCCAATTTAAGGACTATTGATTTTAATAAACGGCTTGAAATTTCCAGAAATTTTGTTAGATTTCTTGTCGAACATCAAAATTTTGTTCCTCAAAATGAAGGACATCGAATCGAAAAAGCAGAAAAGGTAGCATTGAAGTTAAGGGAAATAATTGAAAAACAACGTAAAGAAAAGGAATATAAAACATCAATAAAAACAAAAGCCGAAGAAGTTAAGAAACGCGACTATTATTCAGAATTACAAGTTATTCAAGATTGGTTTATTGAAATACAAAATTTAAAACCGCAAGAACGCGGGTTTAAGTTGGAAAAATTATTTGTTGAATTAATGAAAGTTAGTTCTATACCTGTTGAAGGTGCTTTTAAGATAACGGGCGAACAAATTGACGGTGCGATTAAATACGATAGTCATTTTTATCTCGTTGAATTAAAATGGAGAGAAAAACTTACGAATCAAGCTGATATTGCGAGCCTTTATTTAAAAGCAGAAGGTAAAATGGAAACAAGGGGGTTGTTTATTTCAATGGAAGGCTATTCAAATGAAGTTTTGCAGTCATTACTGTTACCGGAAATGCAATATGCTGTGATTTCGGAAAATAATGATGCTTCGAAAATGGAAAATAGTGATGCATAATTGTTGCCAAAAATACGTTATTAATTTTGATTCAAAAAGATTGTTTTTCTATTTTTCATTCTATAA
>CAILKW010000795.1 GCA_903834845.1 uncultured Bacteroidia bacterium
CACGAATAGTTTACCTGGGATTTATGTATTCATTTGGGAATTCCGCTAAAAAGCAAAATGCCATAAAATACGACAATCAATTGTAGAAATTCTACAGAAGAAAGGAGAAGCCACTTCGACTTCTCCAATATTTTTAGTGATCCGGACGCAGAACCCTTCCGTCAAACGGAATGCCTACCATCTAAGCTACTGATCAATGACAAAATAAATTTTCTTGATTTTTGTGCCTTAATAAATCTTTCTCTGTTCATTGCATCGGACTTTAATTCAAAATTTTCCTGATGAACGAGTTTCCACGGAATACCTTGGTCGGTAAATTTCCCTTTTTTCCGATTGTGTTCGTTGAACCTACGGATTAAATTATTAGTATAACCAACGTAATACTTGTCAATTGACAAACTGTAGATGATGTAAACCGTGTACATGAATTGTGTCAATTATTCTACAGAAAAAAGGAGAAGCCACTTCGACTTCTCCTATATTTTTTGTGACCCAGCTGGGATTCGGACCCAGGACCCTTCCGTCAAACGGAATGCCTACCAGCTTAGCTACTGATATTAAACAGAAGAAAGGAGAAGCCACTTCGACTTCTCCTGTATTTTTTGTGACCCAGCTGGGATTCGGACCCAGGACCCCATCCTTAAAAGGGATGTGCTCTACCAGCTGAGCTACTGAGTCATCCTGATAGCACCTTTGTTTTTCAAAGGCGGTGCAAAGGTAATCCCATTTATTAAACGAGCAAGTATTTTGAAAAAAAAAGTAAAAAAAAAGTAACTTTGTTTCCAAATAATGTAAAATAGAAAACCAAAAATGACTGAAATACGTTGATTTTTAGTAGTTTTGCAGTTGAATTGTTTCAATTGAAATGTTGAAATCATAAGGTAGTAAGTTAATAAATCGTAAAATAAAGTTCTATGAAAGGTAAAGTCGTAATCATTACCGGTGCTTCTTCTGGTATTGGAAAAGCATTGGCAAAGGAATATTTCTCGCGTGGAGCGTGTTTGTCATTAGGTGCCCGCAGAAAAGATCAGCTTGAAGCACTAAAGTCAGAGTTGAATAGTTCCGATATTTTGTGCATTGAAACTGATGTCGCAAAACAGGACGATTGTAAAAGATTGATTGATCTTACAGTTGAAAAGTTCGGTCATATTGATGTACTGATCAATAATGCAGGTATTTCGATGCGTGCATTGTTTAAAGACATGGATATTGAGGTAATGCATCGGTTAATGAACGTCAATTTCTACGGTACTGTTTACTGCACCAAATATGCGCTTCCATATCTTATTGAGTCCAAAGGGTCCTTGGTAGGAGTGATTTCAATTGCCGGTCATGTAGGATTACCAGGAAGAACAGCCTATTCAGCATCGAAATTTGCTGTCAGGGGGTTTCTTGATACAATCCGCATCGAACATCTTCACAGTGGATTGCATGTATTGGTTGCAGCACCCGGATTTACTGCTTCGGAGGTGCGAAAGGTTGCGCTTGCTGCCGATGGTACGCCACAGGGCGAGACTCCAAGAAACGAAGAAGCTATGATGAGTGCTGAAACCTGTGCTCATCATATTGTAGAAGCCGTCAGGAAGAGGAAAAGGGAGTTGATTCTTACCTTTGTAGAAGGAAAATTAACTGTTTTTCTTGGTAAATTCTTCCCATCATTATTGGATAAGCTCACCTATAATCACATGGCAAAAGAACCAGATTCTCCGTTGAAATAAGTGAAACCTAGAACAATCTGAAAGTCCATTAATATGACGAAATGAGTACTATTCTGTGTAATTATTTGATTATTTAGTCTTTAGAATTGGAACATAATCTCAAAATAATGCAAACTATTTATGAATATTGGTTTGGTCATTAAAAAAATGGGGTTATCTTTGCGCAACTTTTCAGGTTAAAGGAAAAATGACTCTGTAGCTCAGCTGGTAGAGCAATTGACTCTTAATCAATGGGTCGAGGGTTCGATTCCCTCCGGGGTCACAAAAAAATAAACCGCTGTAAATTAAGTGTTTACAGCGGTTTATTTTCTTATAACCAGCATATTAAATGCTTTTAACATGCTGTGTGAAATGCGAATGGATATTAATTAATGTATTCACTCAGCCATTTGCCCAATTTTTTACGTGTAAAGAATATCCGACTTTTTACTGTGCCAAGCGGTAAATCAAGTTTTTCAGCAATCTCTTTATACTTAAAACCACTTAAAAATAGTTGAAAAGGTTCGCGAAATTCATCCTCAAGCAAATCAATTTTTTTGTAAATTTCTTTTTCGGAATGAATGGAATCAGCAGCCGGGGCATAATCATCTTTCGAAAAGGAAATTTGTAATTTGTGAGATGAAATCTCCAGTGTTGACTTTGCTTTCACGTTTCGCCTATATTCATTAATAAAAGTATTTTTCATAATAGTATATACCCAAGCCATAAGATTAGTGTCAGCCGAAAATTTATCTCTGTAGGTCAATGCCTTCAAATAAGTCTCTTGTACAAGATCACGCGCTTTATCGGAATCGCTTGTTAAACTTAATGCAAAATAGTATAATTTACCGTGTAGGCTTGTCAGAGAGTTCTGAAATTGTATCTGTGTCATAGCTTAATTTTTAAAATATTGATCAAATAATGGTTTTCAATTATCAAACGATGCTTCAAAGATACCAAACGCATTTAATAAAAACAATACCCGTACATTTTTTTCGCTCGTTTTTCAGTTTATTATCCTTATTGATTCTAAATAATAAATTTGTAATTATCAATAATACAATGATATTGAAATATAATTACTAATCATTATAAATTACTGAAAAAGAAAAATATTTTAATCACAATATCCGTAAGTAATCAAAAATGCCTTTTTTACATACTGAAAATACTTTTGCTTCTGAGTCTTAAATTCCAAACGAGAGTAAAGAAAAATCGAACCTATTACTCCATGTTTAAATAAAATTTATTCACTTTGTTTTACAATGTTTGAAGCAACAAGTTGTTGTTTTGATGACAAATTTCTTTTTAATAAGTAATTGACAGGTTGTGGCCTGTTGTAAAATTCAATAATTAGTGATTTTAAGACTTTTTTATTGTAAATCACAAATTGTTGCATTAGCAATTGTGCTTTATATTACCCCACACTTTGCCAAATATGGCGATCAAAATCGAATTGATCCGCATGGCAAGCAAAGTTTTGATCCGGCATAAGCTTGGGAAATTGGATTTTCGGGAGGATTCTCCAAATACCTTACCTCAGGTGCAGTATTTTTTAAATAAAATGCAAGTCTTGATCAATATAGAGTAGCAGTCGTTGGATTAAATTATGCAGTTCTTTGCGGTGGCTGATTTTCATACTTAATAAATCAAACAATCATCACAAAACTCGGCACTGCATCGTTCAACGTCAATACCGATTTGCGAGATGGTGTCCATACAGTAACTTATGACACTGGCTGAACTGCAATTTTTAACGTAAAAGAATAGTATATTTATCCATATTTGGGATTAACATATGTCTTTGGTTTTGCTATATCAGAAATTTGATTTATTCTATTCAGCTGACATCCTAAATACTGGAATCTCCAATGTTAGTAGCATTTGTTTTTTACCTATTTTCGCAAACTTTAGTGATTGTAATATTATAATTTATAGCATGGCTTCAATTCGCATAGCAGTTATCGGTCTCGGTTACGTTGGGTTGCCCCTTGCCCGCCTATTTGCTACAAAATATCCGGTGGTTGGATTCGATATTAATCAAAAACGTGTAAACGAGATCAATCATGGGATTGATCACACTCTTGAAGTAGAAGAGCAAATGCTTCAAAATTCTTTGATTTCACAAAACCAGGTACACACCGGAATAAAAGGTCTTTTTTGCTCATTTCATCAAGAAGACATTAAAGAATGCAATTTTTATATCGTGACAGTTCCTACGCCGGTTGACAAAAACAACCGACCCGACCTCACTCCCTTATTAAAAGCTTCAGAAACTGTTGGCAGAGTAGTATCAAGAGGGGATATAGTTGTTTACGAATCAACAGTTTATCCAGGTGCCACAGAAGAGGATTGTATCCCAGTAATCGAAAAAGTGTCGGGACTTAAATATAATGTTGACTTCTTTGCCGGTTATAGCCCCGAAAGGATCAATCCAGGTGATAAAGAGCATACTGTTGAAAAAATCAAGAAAGTAACTTCAGGCTCAACAACTGATGTAGCAGAAATTGTTGATGCAACCTATAATTCTGTAATTCAGGCTGGTACCTATAAAGCCTCATCAATAAGAGTTGCAGAGGCAGCAAAGGTTATAGAGAACAGTCAGCGCGATATCAATATTGCTTTTGTAAACGAACTGGCCAAAATCTTTAATGCCATGAAAATTGACACGCACGATGTTTTGGAAGCTGCTGCCACTAAATGGAATTTCCTCCGCTTTCAACCTGGGCTTGTCGGTGGACATTGTATTGGTGTTGACCCGTATTATCTTGCTCAAAAAGCGCAGGAAGCTGGTTATCATCCTGAGATAATTCTTGCTGGCCGAAGAATGAATGACAGCATGGGAAAATATGTGGCTACTGAAGTAGTAAAACTGATGATCAGAAACGAAATTCCAGTAAAAAGCGCCAAGATCCTTCTACTTGGAATCACTTTTAAAGAGAATTGCCCTGACATCAGAAATACCAAAGCTACTGACATTTATTATGAGTTGATCAGCTATGGTATTGAAGTAGATATTTTCGATCCATGGGCTTCACCTGAAGAGGTTAAACATGAGTATGGCATTTCTATAATTACTGATATGAACGAAACAGTCAATTATGGAGCAGTTATTTTGGCTGTAGCTCACCGCGAGTTTATGAGTGTTGACTTTGAGAGGTTTAAAGCACGTGGCGCAATTCTTTATGATGTGAAAGGAATACTACCATTCGAATTGGTTAACGCAAGGCTTTAGATTGATAAGGATTTTATTAAAACCATTAAATATGACACAATCGAAGTTATTCATTTTTATTATTTTGATATTTATATTCAGAACTGTCGTAGGACAAACTACGCCAAGTGTTGATAAGACAATTATATTGAGTAAAAATCAGAGTGTTCCTCCTTTTAAGTTTGAGATATCCAAAGGAAAATTGGTCTCATTTAATGATTACAGGGGGAAAATTGTCTTGATAAATTTTTTTGCAACCTGGTGTGCCCCGTGCAGGAGAGAGTTACCTTTAGTTCAGGAACAAATCTGGAATAAGCATAAAGATAATCCCAAATTTGCGATGTTGACCTTTGGTCGCGAACACTCGTGGGAAGAAGTCTTAAAGTTTGGAAAAGACCAGAACTTCTCCTTTCCTCTTTTTCCCGATTCCAAACGAAAAGTATTTGACCTGTTTGCTACCGAAAGCATTCCACGAAGCTTCCTTATTGATGAGAGTGGAAAAATCATCTATAATTCAACGGGATTTGATGAATCTCACTTTAATGAACTTAAAAAATTGATAGATAGTCTTATGAATAAGGCTAATTAACTTTATTGTTTAAATTTTTCAGAAAAAAATAGTGGAAATCTTTGTTTTCCACTATTTTTTTATTTTATTCCTGTACTTCTTCAGAAGCAGGATTAATACCAGCGGTTGCTTCACTTGGCATTTCATCAGGCACTTCATCTTCGAAGATAAGTAAACCTTTTTCATTCAGTAAGTTATACCATGATAACACTTTTTTTACATCCGAACCATAGACTCTCTCTTTATCATATTCGGGTAAAATTTCGGCAAAATATTTTTTGAGTTCTTCCGGCGAAGATTTCAAATCAATTGTCTTACCTCCGTTTTCCTTTTCAGAAATTTTTCTGAATACCTTCGTTAAAGGGATGTCTTCCTGTAAAGTGTAAATGGCAATATCCTCAAGGGTACTCATTTTTGCATCAGCGTAAGCTGTTGATTTTTTGCCTGTTAATAATGATTCAATCACAACATTATTTTTACCTTCCGAAATAACTTTATAAAGTCCGGGTTGCCCGGTAATGGCCAAAATTCCTTTCAACATATAATCATCATTTTATTTTTTTGCATTGCGAAAGTAGTATTTTTTCCTTCTTTGGCAAAAAAAGAAAGAACTGTTTTTTCCTCTTTGATTTTTAAAGATAAAATTGATAAATGATACCGAACCGAAGCAATCTTCCCGGCTGTTCAATATTTCCGAAATCGAAATAGGCTTTATTGAGAAGATTTGATGCTTCCAAATAAATATATTTTCTGTTTTTAGTCCATTGTAATCTGCTGTCAACCAATATAAAATCTTTGTAATCAACCTCTTTCCCATATTGAGAGCCTTCCCAATTAGTATAAGTTCCGTTTCTGTCCTGATACGAAAGCTGCCAGTTTATCCCAACGTTTTTGGAAACAGCAAGAGAAAGTCCAAGATCTATCTTATGCTTCAAAAAATCCAGCACATACTTTGAAGCATATAGCCCCGATTTCTTATCCTGATTAAGCCACGACCATGACAGATTTAATGATTTAATAAACGATTTCTTATCAAAAATTTTTCGCGGATAAATTTTTACCGAAAATTCAACTCCATCAGTATTTAACTCTGTGATATTATGTGCATACCATATAGTTTCATCCGGTTTTTTAATCCAATCAATCATATTTCTCCCGCTGCGATGAAAATATGACAGATTACCTTCAACTCCTTTTATTTGGTATTTCAACCCCGATTCGTAAGCTACCGCCTTTTCGGGTTCAAGTGAGTCGTTGCCGATACTTGTTGGACTTGAATAATACAAGTCCGTAAAAGTAGGCATTCTAAGTGATGAATTAATTGATATATAATATTTTAAAGAGTTTGACATTTTAAAACTCATGTCAATTCCCGGATAGAAATTCCATCCCTTTTCCAAAAGTGAGTTCCAATTTGCCATCAAACCAGTTGAAACAATGAATTTCTGTAAATAGACAGAGTGTTCGGCAAACAGACTGATATTTGTCCTTGAATCCGATTTGGTAAAATCTTTACCATCTTCGCCTTGTATAGGAATCGGTTTTTCCAAAGTTTTTCCTAATACGGTACTTAGGATACTCTCGTTCCTAAAATCCGTACCAAAGGCGGTTTTTCCAAATTTAGATATAATCCAGACATTTATGTTGGAGCCTAAGACATTTGAAAGATGGTAATTATGACTTTTGTACCAGGCGGGTATTAATTCGGGATATCTGAAAAGTTCGAAACGATCCTGATTTCTGCGCCAATAGAACGAAGGAGTGAAATGCACTTTAGCACCAGTTTCTATTTTGATAGAAGCAAAATTTGTTCTTAATTGTTCGAATTGATCCGGATAGGCCGGGGAATAAAAGCTGTTAGCCCCAAATTTTCTGACAGTTTGTCCTGTCTGCCATTCGAGGATACCTACTTTTGTCGAAAGTTTTCCCTGGTAAAAGGCATCTGCTATATCAAAATCTGTGTTTTTGATATAACCGGATGAACTTCGATGATCAATAGATACGAAATTTCTCATTTTTCCGATTATAAAGGTACTTGAAAGCCCCGTATCGGAATAGCCATTTTCACCACTGCTTAATCGGGCTTTGAGGTTGGGCTTGTCTGTTGTACCTGTTATGATGTTGATTGCGCCACTAAAAGCATTGGGTCCATAAATGCGGGAGGCTGGACCTTCGAGTATTTCGATTCGCTCGATTGCATCGTAGCTAACTGGTAGATTAAATGAGTGGTGACCGGTTTGAGGATCGTTGATATTTATTCCATTCAGAAGAATAAGTACTTGATCGAATGAACCTCCACGAATACTTATGTCAGCTTGTACTCCAAAGTTTCCACGTTGTCTGACATCAACATTTAATGAATATTCGAGCAGGTCCTGAATGGTTTGAGCGGGTGCTGATTGAATTTCTTCCTTTCCTATTACCTTTATGATACGAGCTACCTGCGAAAAAGCGACAGGAGCACGCTGTGCGCTGACCACAATCTCTTCAACTTCAATGTCTTTCATTGAACTGATTGTGTCGTGTCCGACAACCATCATGTTTCTTTCAGCATTTGAAGGGATTGCGAAAAGTAAATAGGAAACGCTTAGACATCCTATTCGCACAGTTTTGTGCATACTTTGAAAAACTGAATACCCTTTTCTGCCCCATTTTCTGAAAGTTATGACATGATTCTTAAGACGCGCCAGAAATTTTTCATTCATATAAATTTATTTTAAAATATTAGGGCACAAAGTTATCCAAACATTTTATTTTCTTGTTTCTATTAGCCACTTTTGCAGAGAATAGGAATAATCATATACATAGGAACCAATTGAATAATAAAAAAATGAAAACAAACAGAAGGGATTTTGTCAAAATGGGAACAGCAGCCGGTATGGGCTTGTCGGGAATGGCATTAGCTAACAGTGAAGTATTTGGTCAGAAAAAGGAAAAAACCAAAGAGACGGTCAAGCATGACCCTGCAATTGTTAGAGTTGGATTTATCGGGCTTGGAGGCCGTGGTAGTGGTCATGTACATGATTCAATTACTGTTGGAGGAATTGAAGTGGTTGCTATTTGTGATATTAAACAGGCAGCAATTGATAATGTACTGAAAATTGTGGCCAACAGCGGATTGAAAGCACCAAAAGCATATACAGGAAGCGATAAAGCCTACGAGGATATGGTTAAGAATGAAGAACTTGATGCAGTAATTATTGCTACACCGTGGGAATGGCATGTTCCTATGGCAGTTGCTTCAATGAAAGCGGGAGTTCCTTATACTGGTGTAGAGGTATCTGCTGCCAATACAATTGAGGAATGTTGGGATTTGGTGAATGTTCACGAACAGACCGGAAATCAAGTTATGATTCTTGAAAATGTCTGTTACAGGCGTGATGTTATGGCAATATTAAATATGGTACGCACCAACCTTTTTGGTGAACTGCTTCATTGTCGTTGCGGTTACGAACACGACTTACGCGGCGTAAAATTCGATGTTAAAGCAAACGATTTAAAGATTGGCAAAGAAGCTCATTCTGAGGCACAATGGCGCGGTTTGCATGCACTCAGACGTAATGGTGATCTCTACCCTACTCATGGTCTTGGTCCGATTGGTGTATATTTGGATATAAACTGTGGTAACCGCTTTCTTACTCTTTCTGCAATGGCAACAAAAGCCAGAGGACTGAGTAAATTTATTGATGATCACCTTAGTAAAGACCATCCTTATCAGAATCTGAATTTCAATCTTGGCGATATTGTTACCTCAATGATAAATTGTGCCAATGGAGAAACCATAATTGTAACCCATGATACAAATCTTCCGCGTCCATATTCTTTGGGATTCCGCGTTCAGGGAACTAATGGTCTATGGCAAGGTGAAGGCGGTGGTGATTGGAAGGATGCAGGTGAGCAGATTTATGTAGAAGGAAAAAGTAAACCTCATGTATGGGACAAAGCCGAAGATTGGTTAAAAAAATATGACCATCAGTACTGGCGCGAAAAAGGTGAACAAGCAACTGGTGCCGGACATGGAGGTATGGATTTCATAATGCTTAACGACTTTTTTGATGCTGCCCGAAATAAAAAACGTGTTCCGTTAGATGCTTATGATGCGGCAGCTTGGAGTGCTGTATCAGCCTTATCGGAAATGTCGGTTGCTCGTGGTGGTGCACTGATTGATTTTCCTGATTTCACACGCGGACAATGGATTAAACGTCAGCCGACTTTTGCTCACGACAGTCAGTTCCCTGTTTCTAACGAACGTGATTTTATAAATAAATTGTTTTGAATTGATAAACTCCAATCACAATAAAAATGAACATAGACCTTGGAATCAAGGTCTTTGTTCATTTAGGAGGTTTGGTTTTCTTAATTACGTCTTCCCATAAAGATCATAATGTAATAAAGCAGCGTAGCGAGAGAGCCTAAGGCAGCTACAATATAGGTATAACCTGCCCATTTTAATGCATCCTGAGCTTTAAGTTGTGTTTGAGAATTGGTAACACCTGAACTTCTGATCCATAGTAATGCGCGGTTGCTTGCATTTAGTTCAACAGGCAAGGTGATAAAACTAAACAAAGTTGTTACTGCAAACAGACAAATGCCAGCAAACAATATCTCAGGAAAACTATTTACAAAAATAATCCCCGCCAATAATACCCATTGCATCCATTTTGACGTGAAGCTCACAGCTGGAACGAGACTAGACCTAAGTCCAAGCCATTGGTAAGCTGAAACATGTTGCAAGGCATGACCACATTCGTGAGCAGCAACAGCAGCTGCAGCAACACTTCTTCCATTGTAAACCTCTTCACTCAGATTAATAGTTTTATCGGCAGGATTGTAATGGTCCGTCAACTTTCCTGCAACAGATTCGATTGTAACTCCGTAAATCCCATGATCACGTAGCATCTTTTGCGCCACATCTTTACCTGACATCATGTTTGATGTAGGAATTTTTGAATATTCATCAAAACGGCGTTTTAATTGATTGCTTATTAGCCAGCTTATCAGTGCAAATACAATAAATATTATCCAACCTCCTATCATAATTTTACCTTTTAATTTGTTATAATTCAGCATCGAAACATCAAATTTCAGACCAAAATTTGTATTTTTATTATTTTTAAAACTGAACTGTAAGGCACGATATTTGTGAAAAAAAATTATATCAGGATTATTTTAAGTAATTCATGTAATTTTAAATTATTAATTTGTAACTTTGTATGTTGTAAAAAATGAAATATTAGTTTGACCATTTAAATTTATTTGTCATGAAAAAATATGTCGCTTTATTTTTGTGTATTGGATTTATGTTGTTTTCAGCCTCGATTAGTGCTCAGGAAGTGAAGAAAAGTTCAAAAAAGTCGAAAGCTGCTCAAAAAAGTGAATTAAAACAGAAAGTACTAAATGATACTGCTGCAAAACAAGACACAGTATCTCTTTCCGACACATTGGCTGTGAAACCAATTGCAAAGGAAATTGTGAAAAAAGAACTTACTACGAATAAAAATAAGAAGGTAAAAAGGTTTGATTTAGATAAAAGCTTAAAAACAAGTATAGAAAACCGGAATATTCCGTGAAATATGCCTGAATTCGATCTAACGAATTGATTTATAATTGGTATGTCGAAAATCAGCTATTGAAACACCTCCCGAGACAATGAATTTCATTGCTTCGGCAGGTGGTATTGATAAAACTTTTATACTCGTTGCCGGAACAAAATAGATCTCTCCTGAAAAGGCATAGGAGAATGGGAAATAAACAGCAATAACCTCATTATCACCAATGTTTATTGGAGTATCTTGTGTTACAAATCCCATCTTCCATAAGTCATTCTCTTTGTTGATCAAAACCATTACAGGTCGGTGAAATTTTCTCTCTTTGCCGATAAACGCTGAAAATAAATCGTTTATTGATGAGTATATTAATTTAAGGAACGGAGTTTTTGTAAGAACCCTGTTTATTAAGATTTTTATTGGCCGAGCCAGAATAGTCTGCCCCACCATTCCCAGCAAAACAAGTAAGACAAAAATAATCAGGATTCCCAACCCAGGGGTGTTGATGCCTAAATGTTCAATCAAATAGGTTGATAGCAGTCCGTCTGTGAACATGAAAATACGATAAACGATATACCCCGTTATCCCAAAAGGAGCAACAAGTACAAGGCCCTGAATAAAATATGTAAATAATCTGTTCATTCAATCTACGTTTTATTGTGCCGCCGAAAGATACAAAAAACTTGTCAGGGATTCCTTTATAAATTTTGCTCAAATTATTTTTATCATGGTTAATAGCATCTTAAAAGGGGTAACCGATTCGACAGCGTGAACAATTCCGGCAGGCAGAATGATGCAATCACCTGTTATCATGTTATTTTTTTTCTCTGCAACAGTGAATATACATTCACCGTCAACTACCTGAACCAATGCATCAAATGGCGCAACATGAGGACTTAATCCTTGACCTTTGTCAAAGGCAAAAAGTGTAATCGTGCCAGTCTGCTTTTTAACAATTGTTTTGCTCACTACCGAATTTTCGGAATAGATAATGTGATCTGCCAATCTGAATAATGTTGAAGTTTCCATAGTGTAAATATTTATTTTTTTTGTGTTATTAAATCCATTCTTCGCTTAAAATTTCCCCCCTGATACCAACAGTAATAGATTTTAAGGGAACTTTTCTACCTGAACGTGCGATTGCCATTTCAACAAGTTGAAGAAGCCCACCGCAACATGGCACTTCCATAATCATTACAGTAATAGTATTTACTTTTGCATTATCAATCAGTGCGATAAACTTTTGCAAATAAATCTCTTTTCCCTGATCAAGTTTAGGACATGCAATAACCAATGTTTTGTTTTTCAGCCAGTTTTGATGAAAATCGCCTATTGTAAAAGCACTACAGTCAGATGCCACAAGAAGATCTGAACCGGAAAAATGAGAAGCTCCCGGATTTATTAAATGAAGCTGTATGGGCCATTGACGCAATTGAGATTGCAAAGATCCATGACTTTGTTGATCAGCCATTTTTATTTCGGATGGATCGAAAATAACTGTTTTGGAACCAGGGCAGCCGCCATTGCATCCGGATTCTACTTTGGTATTAGCTTTCTGATGAACAGCCCTTTTGACATCGTCAACCATAAAACTTAATTTTGATTCGTGCGCAATTAGATAAGCCATCCCTTGTTTTAAAAATACTGTTTCATTGTGTTCGCGCAAATGTTGAAGATGAGCCACAACAGTGTTAAAACCTTTATTTACCATGATTTCCATAACTTTTGTTTCATCATAGGGCTCAGCTTCCCGACTTTCAATTGTTATGGCTCCTTCAGGACAATGTCCTATACATGCTCCGAGTCCATCACACATCAAATCACTTACTAATCGAACTTTACCATCAATTATCTGAAGTGCCCCTTCATAACAGTTTGGCACACAAAGTCCGCATCCATTACATTTGTCATCATCAATTTTAATAATATCACGTTTCATATCACGACTTTAAAATAACTTTTTTTTCTTATTTGGTAAACAATATTTATATGTATGCCCTTCTTTAATTCTCAGACAAAAGTAGTTCGCTATAAGCATCTAAAGTGTAACAAGTGTTACACTCTTATTATATTTGCAAAAAAAAATATGTTTGAAGCTTTAAAATTGTCTCCTTTATTCAAAGGATTAGAAATTGAAGAAATTAACTCTTTGATTAACTGTAGTTCACACCAGATTAAACAATTTTCAAATAAAGAAGTACTTGCTTTTTCGGGTGAAAAGGTTGAAAAAGCAATGATTTTACTTGATGGTAAACTTCAGGGCGAAATGGTAGGTTTAGCGGGAAATAGTTTGAAAATAGAAGAGATTGAACCACCTCAGATGGTTGCAGCAGCGTTTCTTTATGGGTCACAAAGTATTTTTCCAGTGAATTTATCCGCAGTTGCAGACGGCAAAATACTGATTATTTATAGGAATGACTTTACCCAGTTGTTATCTTCTGATCAGCGTGTTTTGAATAACTTTCTTAATATTATTTCAGGGAAAGCTCAGTTTTTGTCGCGAAAGATCACATTCTTGAGTTTAAAAACTATTAAAGAAAAAATAGCCTACTATTTATTACAATATTTAAAATCAGGCTCTGAAATAATTGTAATTACCCAGAGCCAAAAAGGATTAGCAGAGATGCTTGGTGTGGCACGTCCTTCTCTGGCTCGAACTATTAGCGAAATGGAGGAAAGTCAGATTATCCGGTGGGAAAGGAATCAGGTTAGGATTTTAAACCATCAACTGCTTGGGAAAATAATAGGCAGATGACTATGGAAAATTTTGAATGTTAAGCCTTGCTCTTCATTTTTTCAGTAAGTCCGAATTGTTTATTCTATGATTTCGATTAGGTACTCCCCCGCAATTTTAATAAAAATCAAAAACTTTATTTAAGACTACAAAAAAAGGTTAAAATGTGATCTATTCTGCCTTTTCAAGAACAATAATTAATATTCTTTTGTTAATCTGTATAGTTTAAGTATCATATAAAAATAGAATTATGATGAAAGGGAAAAAAAAGCTTAGGATTTCTTTTGTATTCCTCATCTCTGCAATGGTTTTGGCACTAGTTCAGGTTAGGTGCAAACATGACGGGCTCGATGTTTCAACCCTTGATAAGGTTTGTTATCAAAGGGATATTGAGCCAATATTTAGGAATAGTTGCGGAATAACTGGTTGTCATGGTCAACAGAGGGGTGAAAGCGAATATGTATTTACAGATTACAGCTCTATTATGAAGGCAATTACTCCTGGTAACGCAAGTAAAAGTAAAGCATATCAAGCGATTACGGGAAAAGGGTTTGCACAACTTATGCCTCCTGCCGGTGCGTTGACGCAGAGCGAAAGAGTTTTAATCAGGGTCTGGATTGATCAAGGAGCTGTACAAACTACTTGTAATTAAAATAAACTAAAAAAATGAAGAAATTAATATTACCAATGGTGTTTTTTATCCTGTCTGCCTGCTATTACGATAGTGAGGAAGCCTTATTTGGCAAACCAGGTACTGGATGTGATACGACAGTTACCAAATTTAGTACAGAGATTAAACCAATCCTGCAATCAAGTTGCTTATCATGTCATTCGAATTCGGCTGCACAAGGTAATGGAGGAGGCATCAAACTCCAGGACTATGCTGATGTTAAAACTAACGTTTTGAACGGTAGGTTGATAGGTTCAATTGATCATTCTTCTGGCTTTTCTTCAATGCCCAAGGGAGGAGGCAAGCTCACTGACTGTAATATTCTGATTATTAAAACATGGATTACAAAAGGTACTTTAAATGACTAATGAAATGACAAACAAATTATTATCTTCAACAATCTTTTTTTTGATATTTGTTCTCTGTTCAATCCCAGCAAAAAGTCAGGATTTGGACGCTTTGCTTGATAAAGAAGCGAAACCACAAACATCTTTTGCCACTGCAACATTTAAGTCAACAAGGGTTATAAATGGACATTCGGTTGAACGGATGAAAAAAAACCAACTTGAATTCAGAGTCTCACACCGTTTTGGAGAGTTTAATGCCGGTTCTTACAATCTGTGGGGGCTTGATCAGGGTACTATACATTTGGCTTTGGAATACGGTATTACTGATTGGTTGGAAGTTGGAATAGGCCGTAGCACCTACGAAAAAACTTTTGATGGTTTTGGTAAGTTCTCAATTCTAAGGCAGAGTAGTGGCGCTAAAAGTGTGCCAATCCATCTTTCATATCTAACAAGTACAGAGGTCATTTCGTTGAATAATAATCCTGCAATGCAGAATGACATCTTTTCTCGCATGTCATTTATTCAACAAATACTGATTGCCAGAAAGTTAAATGAAAGTTTATCCTTGCAGCTAACCCCGACCTACATTCATCGAAATCTTGTTCCTACAGAATTAGATATGAATGATCTTTTCGCTTGCGGGATGGGAGGTCGTTACAAATTATCAAAACGCATTGCTTTGAATGTGGAGTACTTCTACGTCTATCGGGCAAATGCAAGCTCACTTCCGGTCAAGTATTACAACCCTTTATCAATTGGTATCGATATCGAAACTGGTGGTCATGTTTTTCAAATTATGGTTACTAATTCACAAGCTATGCGCGAAGGCGGTTTTATCGGCAAAACAACCGGAAGCTGGAGCGATGGCGGAATTCGTCTGGGATTCAATATTTCAAGAGTATTCTCATTCAATAAATAATAAAAACATTGATAATGAATAAATTAGTATTTTCTTTTGCACTATTTCTTGTATTCTTTAACGCCTTTTCTCAAAACAGGTTTATTACAAAAGATGCAAAAATAAACTTCAACTCTTCTACTCCACTTGAGGATATAGTAGCCGAATCGAACCAGGCAACAACGATAATTGATATTGATAATAATCAAGTGGTTTTTTCTGTACTTACTACCTCTTTTAAATTTCGCAGGGCATTGATGGAGGAGCATTTCAATGAAAATTACATGGAGTCAGCAAAGTCGAAGGAATTTTCAAAAGCCAAGTTTAGCGGCAAAATTCTTACTCCAATTGACTGGAAAAGTGATAAACAGGTTATTGCAGATGTTAAAGGTGAATTAACCATGCACGGAGTTACAAAGGAAGTGACCCTAAAGTCACATATTACTCCTGGGAAAGGCAAAATAATAGCTTCAGCAGAATTTAAAATTATTCCTGAAGATTTCGAAATAGCGATTCCTTCGGCAGTAAGAGATAAAATTGCAAAAGAGGTTACGATTAAGATTAACGCTATTTACGAACCTTATCAGCAATAACAATAATCATGAAAAAGAAAAAAATGCTTAGGATTTTCCTTTGGACTTTTGCACTTGGAATAATAATTGGATTCGCAGGTGTTTATTACGTTTTTAATATGCCACGCCGGAATATTTCGATGGAAAATGCAGTTTATACACTGAATGCCAAACTATTAATATCTGAATTCAAAAAAGACGAGACTTCGGCAAATACCAAATACCTTGATAAGACAATTTCTGTTCAAGGGGAAATAAAAAGTATAAGAACTTTGGATAACCATAGTATTGTCTTTAGTCTTGAGGATGGAATGGAAGGCGTGAGTTGTACTGTTGACAGCGTTGATGTTCTTAATAATTCATCGAAACTTTCGCAATTTACCAAAGGATCAACGGGCAAATTTAAAGGACGATGCTCTGGAATGTTAATGGATATCCAAATCATAAACTGTGTGCCGGAATGATATAATACATTGAAATTCATTGAAATACATTGAAATACATTGAAATAACTAGTATTACAGATCGCCAATTTATTTCATGCCTTTGGTTTTGTATTAATCGTATGAAAATGCTTTATGCCTGTGTAGCATTGTTCATATCTGGTGGAAATATTGCGTTGACCCAAGCAAGTCAAAGAACAGACAAGCATGAGAGGGTCATTTCGTTTTCGGGATACGATTGGCTGGTGAAATCCTCCCCAAATTCAGAAACCTTTGGACCTGGAAATAACCACTTTTCCGATTCATCAAAAAATGTCTGGATAGACAATAAAGGTTGGCTGCATTTGAAAATAACCCATAGAAATGGAAAGTGGTATTGCGCCGAAGTGATACTTTTGAAACCATTGGGATATAAGAAATATATTTTTCAGATCAATGGCCGAGTTGACAGATTTCATCAGAATGTAGTCGGAGGTTTATTCACTTATCTTGATGGAATGGACGGTGCAGAAGAAATTGATATTGAGTTTTCAGGATGGGGTAATGACAAGAATTTATATAATGCTCATTATGCAATTCAACCATCTGATAATTTGGGGAATGTACAAAGTTTTAATTTTGACTTGAGCGAAAATGCTTATACTTATTCATTCGATTGGAAGTGTGGGAAGGTTGATTTTACAAGTTATCAGGGTCAATATTCCTCTGTGCCAACTGACAGTTCATTGGTAATCAGAGCGTGGAGTTATTCAGGCAAAAATGTACCATCAAATCAGAATTGCAAAGTACATATTAATCTATGGCTTTTCCAACGTGATAAAATTAGTGCTAATGATCATCCGGAAGCTGAAATGATTATAACAAGTTTTCTTGCATTGTAAGTAAGAAATTTTGTTTAACCTTTAGGTTTCAAAACTAAAATGATTTAAGCGTTATACATCAATTATATACAGTAATACCAATGTCTTCAGAAAATTATTTATTGAATATTCCCGAAACGGCTGATCTACGGGTTGTAATTGTTGGTGGTGGATTTGGTGGGTTAAAACTTGCACTC
>CAILKW010000796.1 GCA_903834845.1 uncultured Bacteroidia bacterium
CACGACAGAAATTTGCTTTAAACGAAATGAACGGGTTTCGCTCATGTACATTGGTAAATCTGGGAATTCTGGCGGTAAGATTGGGAAGAACACTCAACTTTGATCCTGAAAAACTACAGTTTATCAACGATGATGCTGCTAATCGGTTGATTCATCAACCCATGAGAGCTCCCTGGACAACTATTTAATATTCAATTTAATATAAAAGTTTTATGAAGAAAATATTTCATTCTTTTTTAATAGTACTTGCACTGCTGATTATATCTCCTGCTATGTCGGCTCAGGAAAACAGAACAGTTACAACAAAAATAGCCGATTTGCTGGCGCAGATGCCTGCAAATAATCAGAATCAACGTGATAAACTCATGGAGGATTTGATTTCGCTGGGCTTTGAAGGATTTCAACAAATTGCAGACCGAATGACACCATCAGGACAAGGAGATAATACTGCAGTCGTTTACGCAATTAATGGTTTAACACGTTATGCCTGTCAGCCGGGAAAAGAAGGAAAAAGAGCCTTTGCCGAAAAATGTTTTATTAATGCCCTTAAAAAAGCATCAAATTCAGAAATAAAAAGTTTTTTTATGCGGCAATTGAAATTGGTTGGTAAGGATGATGCAGTAAATTCTGTTGCTCCTTATTTGACAACCAATGACTTATGCGAGCCAGCAATCTTTGTACTAACTTCAGTTAATAGCGATTTGGCTAAAAATGAATTACTTAAAGCAATTTCAAAAGCAGAAGGTAATGCCTTAATAACAATTACAAAAGCCCTTGGTGAACTTCAGTTTAAATCTGCCAATAGTGAGATACTTAAAAACATTGGATCAGATAACCAAAACCTTAAAAAAGTAGCGCTTGCTGCGGCTGCCTCAATTGGTGCTGTTGAATCGTATCAACCACTGTTAGACGCTGCCCAAAAAGCAGGATTTGTATATGAACCTTCAAATGCTACCTCGGCTTTTGTGACTTATGCTCAACGATTAGGCGAGAATGGTGAGCTTAAACTTTGCAGTAAAGCTTGTGATGAGATTATAAATAAATGTCAATTACCTGCTCAATTACACTCAAATTCTTCTGCTCTTGCTATTTATAACAAATTTTTTGAAAAGGAAGCACAACCCAAACTATTAAAAGCTTTTGACAATAATGATAAAGCTTATAGGGTTGCAGTATTGAATTTGGCTGAGAAAAGTCAATCGGCATCAACAAAACTTTGGGTTGCAAAGGCAAAAAAAGCGCAACCGGAATTAAAAGCTGAAATCATCACAATGCTTGGAAAAAAGGGTGATTTGTCAGCTTCTGATTTTATTGTAAAACAATTATCAGACAAATCGGCTGTTGTTAGCGAAGCAGCAATTTCGGGGTTGGCAAAACTTAAAGGGAAAGAAGCAATTCCCGAGCTTGCGGCTCTTTTAAAAAGTGGAATTCAATCTGCCTTTACCGCAAAAACTTTGTTGTCACTAATTGATGAGAAGAGTCTTGATAGCGTAACTACACTTCTTGAAAGTTCTCCGGAAAGCTCTAAAAAAGAAATAATTGGAATAGTTGGAGCAAAATCGGGTAAAAGTTTTTTTGATCAGATCTATAATTACACAAGTAGTTCAAATCCTGAAATTAAATCGGCTGCCTTTTCAGCAATGAAAAATATTGCTTCCCCCAAAGAAATAGACAGATTACTGAAACTCCTTTTTGCTACAGATGACAAAGAAAAAATAAAAGATATTCAGGATGCTCTTGTTAATGCAGCATCTGAAATTAAAGGTGAATCTGAACAAGTTGCACCATTGTTAGCACAATTGCCAAATGCTCCCAAAAAGGGTCGTATTTTGGAAATATTACCAAAATTAGGAGGAAAACAGGCATTGAAATCGGTGACGAGTTATGTCAATTCGTCAGATATAGAAGAAAAAGATGCTGCTTTTAACGCTTTGATTAACTGGAAAGACTGCACAGCTTCTTCTGCACTATATGAGATTTGCAAAGTGTCTGATGGTGAAAAAAGATCAAATGCACTTAAAGGTTTTGTACGTCAAATCAAAAATTCATCATTGCCGGATGATCAAAAACTACTTCAATACCGGAAAATGATTCCGTTTGCAACAAGCAATAGTAATAAAGCATTAATAATCAAATCTATGGGACAGGTAAGGACATTCCTGTCTCTTGTTGCAACTGCTTCTTTTCTTGAAGATCCAAATTTAAGGTCAGAAGCAGCGCAGGCAATAATGGAAATAGCTTTACCTTCTGAGGGACAAAAAGGATTGTCAGGTCTTGTGGTTCGCGATGCGCTAAACAAAGCTTTACCTAACCTTTCGGGTAGCGAAAGTGACTATGATAGAGCGAAAATCAAAAAATACCTTGCAGAGATGTCCTACCAAGATGGCCTCGTTCCAATGTTCAACGGGAAAGATCTAACAGGATGGCAGGGATTGGTTGGAAATCCTGTCTCAAGAGGAAAAATGGATCCCAAAGAACTTGCTAAGAAACAGGAAGAAGCCAATTTGAAATTGGCAAATAATTGGTCTGTAAAGGACGGATGTATAGTATTTAATGGCTCTGGAGATAATCTTTGCTCAATTAAGCGTTATGGAGATTTTGAGATGGTAGTTGACTGGAGAATCACAAAAAAGGGGGATAGTGGTATTTATCTTAGAGGATCTCCTCAAGTTCAGATATGGGATACATCTCGTGTAGAAGTTGGGGCACAGGTAGGTTCTGGTGGGCTTTATAATAATCAGAAAAACCCTGCAAAACCTTTAAAGGTTGCCGATAATCCGGTGGGAGAGTGGAATACCTTCCGGATAAAAATGATTGGTGAACGTGTAACAGTTTTGCTTAACGGAGAATTGGTTGCAGATAATGTTGTCCTGGAAAACTACTGGGATAGGAAGATACCTATTTTTGCAAGCGAATCTATTGAATTACAGGCTCATGGAACTGATCTTGCTTTCCGCGATATCTATGTTCAGGAATTGCAGAATAGTGAATATACTGTTTCAGAAACAGAATCAAAAGAAGGGTTTAAACCTTTGTTTAACGGTAAAAACTTCGAAGGCTGGACGGGTAATACAATTGACTATCAAATCGAAAACGGAGAGATTGTTCTTCACATTGACAATGGGCCTTCACATGGAAACCTGTTCACTGCAAATGAATATGGCGATTTTATATATCGCTTTGAGTTCCAGCTAACTCCAGCTGCCAACAATGGATTGGGTATAAGGGCTCCGCTTGAAGGGGATGCAGCATACAAAGGAATGGAGCTTCAGATTCTTGATAATGAAGATCCTGTATATTCAGCACTTGCCCCTTATCAATACCATGGTTCAGTTTATGGTATAATTCCCGCCAAAAGGGGTTACCTTAAACCAACCGGTCAGTGGAACTATCAAGAGGTGACTGCCAGGGGTTCTCGGATTATTGTAAATCTAAATGGTACAGTAATACTTGATGGTGATATTAAAGAAGCATCAAAAAATGGAACAGCAGATCATAAAGAACATCCGGGCCTTTTGCGTGAAAAGGGCCATATTGGTTTTCTGGGACACGGTTCTGTCGTAAAATTCAAAAATATTAGACTTAAAGATTTAAGTAAAAAGTAGATGAGTAATATTAGTTTTTCCAGTCATGATCAGAGCCGAGTGCTCTCCATAGACTTTTTCAGGGGATTTACGATGTTTATGCTTATCGGCGAATTTTCCGGCTTTTTCGGTAGTATGGTTGACTCCTCAATGGATGGAACGATAATTTCTGCTATTGGTCGCCAATTCCACCACGTTGATTGGGTCGGCCTACATTTCTGGGATTTAATTCAGCCTTTTTTTATGTTTATTGTTGGAGTAGCAATGCCGTTTTCAATGACTCGAAGGTGGAATAAAGGAGATAGTTGGAATTTAACTTTACGTCACGCGGTAACACGCTCTTTGGTGCTGTTGTTTTTGGGTTGGGCACTATATTGTATTGGTCCCGGCAAGATTACTTTTCGTTTCACAAATGTTCTTGCACAACTATCTGTCACCTATCTAATTGCATTTCTTATTATGCAAAAAACGGTTAAATGGCAGTTATTGGTATCTTTTCTGCTAATTATTGTATCTGATTTACTTTACAGGTTTTGGAGTGTTGAGGGTTTCAATCAACCCTTTACACCAGATCAAAACTTCGGGTCATGGTTTGATCTGGCTCTTACCGGAAGTTTAGGTGGAGGTCATTGGGTGGCTTTCAATGCTATACCAACTACGGCACACACTATTTGGGGAGTGATTGCAGGAATGATATTGATGAATGATTGGAAACCACAGAAAAAAATTCAGACCATGGCTATTGCAGGTTTGATTGGTATAATTATCGGTTATTC
>CAILKW010000797.1 GCA_903834845.1 uncultured Bacteroidia bacterium
GAGGTGCCGTGTCCCGAGAGGTACGACTGTGTCCCGAGAGGTACGACTGTGTCCCGAGAGGTACGACTGTGTCCCGAGAGGTACGACTGTGTCCCGAGAGGTACGATTCGGGATTCGGGATTCGGGATTCGGGAGGCAATCCCATGATTTTAAGCACAGTCAAAACAATGTTTTTGGCATGGTCCTAATAAGTTTGAGATTGCTTTTCCGAAAAAAATCCCGAAAAAACGGGACAGGCAGGAACATGTTCCATGCAGTGGTTTCAGCTTTCAAATTTCGTTCTGTGTCGCACTCCGCGCAATGACAGGTCATAAGTGAGTGGCTGCTAATAAGTTTGATAGAAATTATCATGCAACTTTTGAAACTTTGTGGCTCAATCCACAATTTTGATGATCTTCCTTCAGTAATTGTCTTTGCGAATTAAGCGACTCTATATTAAATTGTTAGCCTGTTCAAAATGCTTAATGAAGCAATCCCATGATTTTAAGCACAGTCAAAACAATGTTTTTGGCACTGTGCTAATAAGTTTGGGATTGCTTTGGATTGCAGATGATTATCTTTCAAATTTCGTCCTGTGTCGCACTCCGCGCAATGACAGGTACTAAGTAAGTGGCTGTCATGGCGAGTGAGCGCGCAGATGCAAAGTAGTTTGTAAAGTTAAAATGCGAACGTGGCCATCCCATGTTTGAACTGCAATCTAAACAATGTTTTTGGCACTGTCCTAATAAGTTTAGGATTCAAGTATCGTGCTGATGATTATCTTTCAAATTTCGTCCGGGATTGCCTGCTATCCAATGACAAGGCCTGAGTATGTAGTGTGTTTAAAAGATAAAGGTGGAAAATCCTACAATTTTAGGCACTACTAAAAACATGTTTGTCAAGACCATGAATAAAACAAACTGCTTATCCCTTTCGGTCAAGTTATTCTTGAAAACATTATAAAGGAAGCAATTTACGTTTGAACGACTCCCCCTTTCAAAAAAGGGGGGCAGGGGGGATTTAATGCAATTGCTTAATATGTAATGCGTTACAAATACGAATGAATTCCAATAAATAGTGAACTTGAATGAAAGGGATAGGCAGTTAAAACAATTAAATTCTAATAAAACTTCATTCAAGTGGTAACCTTTTGATATTTACCGAAAAAATATTGCCTGATGAAGTATGCCATTGAGCCGGTTAAAGAGATGAAAAGCGTGAAAAACCGGAGTATTATCAGGCATCATAAAACTGATACAAAAAAAGGGATATAACTGAGTGCTGGGAGGATGGAAAATGATTTTACCTTTTTTGAATAATATGGAATCCCAAACTTTCAAAATTTTTGTACCTTTGTCGTCAAATATAAAATGCTATGGAATTAAGGATAGATATAGATTACAATCAGATACTTAGGTTGATACATCAACTTCCGAAAAGGGAAATTGAGCAGTTAGCAGATACCTTGCAAAAAGAGATTGAATCAAAAAGACCACATAATAGAATTCAAGAAATCATTTTAAAAGCACCAACCTGGGATGACACCGAGCTTAATGAATATAATATAGCCAGAAATCATTTGAATAATTCAAGAATGGCATGAAAGTACTACTGGATTCATCTGTATTGATTGAATTGTTTCGCAAAAAGTATAAAGAAAAAACTCTGTTTTACACTTTATCATTAACTTATGACGATTTGTTTATTTCATCAATTACTTATTACGAGATTGGTATCGGCAATAGAAAATCGCATATCGATTATTGGGAATTATTAAGCGAGAACTTGAACGTAATACCTCTTGACAAAGATTGCTCAAAAAGTGCTATTAAAATATATCTGGATTTATTGAAAATGAATAAAATGATAGATTTAGCTGATATTCTTATTGGTGCAACCGCCATTACCAATAATATTCCAATAGCCACCCTTAATGTTAAGCATTTTGAGAGGATAAAAGCACTGGAAATATTAAAGTTTTAACTCGAAAGACTTGGTTATAATAAGGGTTCAAATATGATAACCTACATTTCTACTTAATTTGAAAAATTAAAATGTTAACGTGGCAATCCCATAATTTTAAGCACAGTCGAAACAATGTTTTTGGGCACTTTGCTTCTTAGTTTGGGATTTCTTTTCCGAAAAATTCCCGAAAAAACGGGACAGGCAGGAACAGGTAGGATTACAGTTTAATCTGATTTCAAAAGGTGATCGGTTTCGCACTCCGTGCAATGACAGGTCATAAGTGAGTAGCTGCTAACAAGTTTGACAGAAATTATCATGTAACTTTTAAAATTTTGTGGCGCAATCCAACATTTTTGACAGAATTTCCTTGTGGAATTGTCTTTGCGAGTTTGGACCCATTTTTATAGGCACAATGCGTTAATGACAGAAAGTAAATTCTGATCTTTGTGATGAGATCTACACAGTGTGGCCGACGTTTGTTATAGTGCTTAAAGCCTGGTTGCGAGTATGGTTCCAAAAGTA
>CAILKW010000798.1 GCA_903834845.1 uncultured Bacteroidia bacterium
ATAATGTAGTAATTGGTTTAAGCTGAACGCCTAGATACTGGAAACTCAGAAAGTTGCTCATTCCATGCGGCAAGATTCATCACCATGCAAGCTTTTACAAATGGTTTTTTCCAAGGCTTCCCTTGTGGCCCATTGACAGGCAATTGCCTTTTCAAGGCTTCGGTGCGAACTAATAATTGGCTGCGATCCAATTTTTCTGCACCTAGCAAAACCCAAAAATGAATTGGTTTTTCTGTACGTCCATAAGCCCATTCATAAAGAAATGAATCTCGAAATTTTGTTTTTAAATCCGAGTCAATTTTTCCACTCATTAAATCCTTGAAAAACTTTTCCTGTTTCTCAATTGTGGCATTTGGGTCGTCCGGGTCTTTACATTCAAAAAAGACAATTCTGTCAGTTAATTCAAATATATAATCTACGGCTTTCATGCAATGGCTCAAACCGTGAATGGAATTTTCATCGAACCTACGGGCTATGGCGTTATCGGGAATAGTAATTTGAATATCACCTTCAATGATGACAGCCATATTCAATTTCCCGCAAGGCTACGCTTGATTTCCCTATCGTATAAATCATCAAATGTTCCAGCAATTGCGTTAGGATTGATGGCTAGGTATTCGTCGGTGGAATGCGAAGATACTGGATCAGTGTCTTTCTCACGGAATAATGAAATGTAACAGATTGCATCCTCTGCTTTCTTGCGCAAATCAAATTCTTTGAGCAATACATAATTATGCGTCGTCAAAAATATCTGCACTCCTTGGCGTTGCAACTCCAATAAGGTTTCGACAACCAAACCAAGCAAAGAAGGGTTGAGGTTGGCTTCCGGTTCATCCCAAAATAAAATGGAACCCGGATTTAATGTGCCGTTTTGAATTAATAACCAAATGAGTGCCAGCTTTCGCACCCCCTCTGCCAACAAGCTAAATTCAAACTCGCCTTGTTCATTTTTCAAGAAGAAATGTTCGCCCTTAAGAATAACCTCTCCATTTATTGCATTGCCCAATTCTCTGAATATTCTTTCATATTCAGGATTTGGCAATTTTCTTAACTTAGGCAAATAAGCTTGAGTTATGACATCGACGTAGACTTCTTCAAAAGAAATTTCACGTTTATGATTCAGAGATATGAAGCCTGGAGCATGGGCTAACATTTCTTTAACTGGGATGTAAATACTTTCCAATAATTCTTCAGACCATTTAGGGCATCCTTTTTCCTCGTGTTCTTTTAAATAGTAATCATCTGATCTTGGTAAAAATAATACATCCAGACTTAAACCATTATCCCTACAAATTTTGATTTTGGTTTCATGACCTTTTTCAATCGGACGTTGGGCAAGACGCCCAAGTCCACCTGCAAAAGGATTAAATATACTACAAAGTTTATTGGATAAAAATTTGCCTCTTTCATTTCCCACCGTAATCGCGCAAGCCGCATATAGCACTTTCAATATATGCGTCTTGCCGGTTCCATTGACACCAATCAACACATTCACACCATTGGAAAACTCCACATCCAACTTTTCAAAACAAGTAAAGTTTTCCAATTGTAAGCGCGTAATTTTTCCCATTTCAGCCACAATCGTTTGCTAACAAGATACTAAGCAATTTCTGTCAATTCCAATTTAGCTCAAGCTTTTTTTAGCGTTATTCGGATATCCTTACCCACGCCCCGTACATCCTTTATAGCCAATTCAACCCGATCCGCCATCCGCTCCAAACCCGGCAAATGAAACAACCCCC
>CAILKW010000799.1 GCA_903834845.1 uncultured Bacteroidia bacterium
AGTAAAATAAATTTGGAAATAGTTGTCTGAATAGTTAACTTTGCAACATGATTTTTGAGAGACAGGTAATCGCTTATAAGAACTATTTTCTCGACTTTTACGAGGAACAGACGGACAATGTCCAGGCAAAAATTGAGTGGACTTTAAATTTAATCCGTATAACTCGGCAAGTCCCTGAAAAATATTTTAAGCATCTGGAAGGTACAAAAGGACTTTACGAGATTAGAGTTGAGGTTGGAAATAATATCTATCGAATCTTTTCCTTCTTTGACAAAGGCAATTTGGTTGTTCTTGGACACGCTTTCCAAAAAAAAACTCAGAAGACACCGAAACAAGAATTAGAAAAGGCAATTAAAATAATGGAGGAATATCAAGATGAATACAAAAAGTAATATCACAACGTTAGACCAAATTCTCGACAAAAAGTATGGTAAAAAAGGGCAACCAAAACGTGAGGAATGGGAACAACAGTTTGAGTCCTTCAGACTTGGCGTTCTGCTCGAAGAAGCAAGGTTGAAACTTGGTATGACACAGGAAGAACTTGCTGAAAAATGTGGAACAAACAAATCCTACATTTCAAGAATTGAAAATAATTCATCAGACATTCGGCTTTCGACATTAATGAAAATTATTCAGCAAGGGCTTGGTGGACATTTAAAATTGACACTGCAACTATAAGGCACTTGGCTACAACAAAAACTATATGTCAATTGTGGTTTCCGAGCAGAATTGGAGGGTTTAAGCACGCAAAAACTGCGGATCAGCCCGACAGAAGAGGTTCCCGCAGTCGGAAACTGCATATAGTTTCGGACGTTAAGTGCAAAACTAAAAAAGACAATATTATTTGTAAACGCTGTTGATCAACAACTTTGTGGCTTTAGGGTCAGTTGCTCTTGTTTTCCGTGGATTTTATTTGCGGTTATTCATCCTGCAATGCGGTAAAGGTCTTTCAGACCTTCCGTGTTGTTCTCTTTAATTTAAGTTACTTACATGAAACATCATAGTACCTAAATTATTTATCCTGCCAACATTATTTTAAAATATTTTTACCTATTCTTTTGAACTATTGTATTATTTATTACTTTTAAAACCTGAAAATTTGATGAGACCTGTCTTTACAATGCCTGAATAAATGGAGTGTTGCTCTAAAGATGGTCTCGTAAAAAATTCAGTTTGGTACTTGTCGCACCGGATGGACAGGTAAGTAAGCATTCTTTTTCGGTCGCATAAAATAATATTATGTATGTGACTGAAGTGGCGAAGCTGCGAAAGGCCAATAGCAACCGAGGCATTTCCGAGCCACTTACCGCAAGAATCGTTACAACAAAAACCTCTTTTAAACTTTGTTTACCTAGTGTAATCATTTATGAACTAAGAATTTAAAATAAAATCAAAAGAAATACACAAAGAACTCAAGTCTTTTTTTTGAAGTTATAGTTTCACTGCTGCCGATGACTTTGTAGCCTTCATTTAATCTTTAAATTTACTTTGAATAAAACACTAACTTAAGAATATCGCAACTATTATTAAACCATATTTCTTTCGGTATAAACTACCTGAAATCTTTCGGTAGTTTCTCATATTTGATAGATATGCCAATTTTGATTCATGAAAGCAACAAAAATCCTCCACAACGGCGTCCCTAACATTGAAATCCTTAATAGACACCAAAACTGCAAAACACCAGAACATTAGGTTGTAATATTACACACGCTTAACTAATTATAGCAAAAAACGGTACGATCAAATAAAGAGTCCTTTAGATAATTTGGATATTTGAAAAAGTTGAAAAAAGACCAGTGAATAATTTGGACATTTAAAACAACAGTTTACCTTTGTAATAATATTTCAGTAATAATGAAGAAATTTTGAACGATGGAAACGGACAACAAAAATGGAACATTTATGCCAATTGGCTTTAATATATTGAATTTAAGCACATTAGTAAATACAATAGTGTATGACTATATCAGGAATAACCATAATGGTGGTTCTACAGTCGTTGGCAACCATTATAAAAAAGACAATCCTCAATCATAATGACAAATAAAATGATCTTAAAAATAATTCTGACTCTTGTAATATTGATTATTACATTTGTGACAATTAAATTCGTTTGGACAAAAGATATTGATTTTAGAGAATGGATTGTTTCAAAAATCCCCAATATTCCAATTAAAAAAGAAATTCCAAATTTAGAGTATGGAATTACCTCATTACCTGTACACTATAATGTTGACCAAAAAATTGATAATATAACATGGAGATTAAATTATACAACACATCTAATGACAATAGTGAATAGTTCTGGTGATAATTTGTATAATCTTATTGTTTCTATTAATTTTCCTGGAGCTATAGTTGAAAAAAAAGTTGAATCAAGTGTAAATGTATATAATATTACCTTTTCAAGCTTTAATAAGCCGATAGAATTACGTGATAATAATAATACTTTAACAAAAATTGAAAATGTTATTTCTAACTATACAGATATCTCGATAGAAAAAATGAATAAACATTCTACTTTGACAATTAGTTTTATTTTGGATTATAGAAATAAACCAAAAGGCTATTGGCAGTATGACTTATCTTATGAGTACCCAAAAAAGGAAAATGAACAAATACGAAATAGAATAATAAATCCAATAAAGATTATTTCTGAGACTCCATTAATCATACAAGTTGATAAGAGCATTGATTTTGTTGGTAAAGATTCAATTAAAGCAACGCAAGATATGTATCCTTTTAGTCCACTAATATCGAAACCTAATGGTAAGTTTATTCAAGTTAGTAATTTTAAAGGTGATATAAATGGAATCAAAATTGAAGATGGAGATGCAATATTGTTTTCTACAGGCATAGATTATACAGTGAATACTAATATGAATTATAAATAACGGTTGACAACATGGCATATTAGTAATGGCGGGGTTTGTGGGTTGTCAAAGGCAGTACTTCTATTGTAGTCGCGGCCTCTGTTTACAGGAATGGGCTTCGAAAACCCGCCACTACTCATAAGCCCATCGTTAGCCAATTGAAAAAACAGCCAAAGCGCGCAAACCTTCCAACTAAGTTTTGTGTTTATATGATGTGGCGTACTGAAAACCAAGTATGGAGTTTAAAACAAAGAAAAACAATCGGTTGGTAACAAAAGCTAATCGCAATCGGGGTAAAATGCTGAAATAGAGATTATCGTTCTTATAGAGATTTGAGTCACAAACAAGTTAATGTTTCCAAAATCTTAGACAGCAATTAGCTTCCAACGTTATACTTAATCAAAAAAATCGATATAATTAATTGATTAATTTATAAATAAAATGAATTTAGATAAAATTGACAAAATAAGTGATAATTTGTTTATTCAAGCAGTTGATTTGATTGAAACAGCAAAAAGAAATATTGTTAGAAATGTTAATAACAATATGGTTCATACTTATTTTGGCATTGGAAAAATGATTGTAGAAGAAGAACAAAATGGTGAACTGAGAGCCGAATATGGAACGCAGTTAATGAAAAATTTATCAGTCAAATTGCTAAACAGATATAAAACTGGATATTCTCAGCGAAATATCGAACAAATGCGTCAATTTTATATTGCTTTTACAAAAGCGCAGACAGTGTCTGCGGAATTGGTAGAAGACAATAAAACTGTGAAAAAAATTGAATTTCAACTAAGTTGGTCGCACTATTTGTTGCTAATGCGTATCCAAGATACAGACGAAAGAAAATTCTATGAAATTGAGAGTATTACAAATGGTTGGGGTGTAAGAGAATTAAAAAGACAGTTTGAAAGTGCATTATATCAACGATTAGTTTTGAGCAAATATAAAGATAGTATCAAACAATTGGCGAGACAAGGTCAAATAATTGAAAATTCAGACGATATTATCAAAGAACCATATATACTTGAATTTACTGGATTTCCAGAACATGCAACTTATTCAGAAAATGAATTGGAAAATGCCTTAATAAACAAATTGGAACATTTTTTATTAGAATTAGGCAAAGGATTTACTTACGTTGCAAGACAAAAGCGATTTTCATTTGACGAACGACATTTTTACATTGATTTAGTTTTTTATAACAGGTTATTACGTTGTTTCGTTTTAATAGATTTGAAAATTGGAGATTTGAAACATCAAGATATTGGACAAATGCAAATGTATGTAAATTACTATGATAGATACGTAAAACTTCCAGAAGAAAACAAGACAGTTGGAATAATTCTTTGCCGTGATAAAAGTGATATTTTGGTAGAAATTACTTTGCCAACAGATAATGACCAGATTTTTGCAAGTCGCTACCAAACAGTTTTACCAAGCAAAGAAGAACTTAAACAATTGATCGAAATCCAAAATCAATAACACGCATAATATTATTATGCTATTTATAAAGGCTTTTGTGTTTGGTTGAAACTTGGTGCAAAAAAGAAAGATTTGCGCACCTTTAAAACAATAGTACCTTGAAATCAGGCAACTACGCATCATTATTTTTCGTTACCGCTTGGTGCAACAATTATAAATTTTGTCTGTGGGCAACAGAATATTTAAATAAATAGGTAAAATAATAATTCCAACAATGTCTTACGAAGTTGACATATTAGAAAACGATATACGTGATCACTACCCCGAAGTATTGGAAACTCTTCTTCGTGATCATACTACCCGGAAGAATATTTTTTGGGCTACTGATAACTACCAGTACCTTGGAGAAGGTTACGAATATGCTTCTCCTATTTTGCCCGAACTCATTACCGGCGAGAATGGGAATGTTATAATGCCGCGTGTACAGAAAGATAAAGACCTCCAACTATCGCGGGTACGAGATATGGCCGAAGTTTTTACACCCTCATGGATTTGCAACGCTCAAAACAACTTGATTGATAATGCATGGTTTGGACTCGAAAATGTGTTTAATACCGAAATGACTAATTCCGATGGATCACACTCGTGGATAGTTAACCCTGAAAAAGTTATTTTCCTTAGAGGCAAAACATGGAAACATTATGTGCGCGACACCCGATTGGAAATGACATGCGGTGAAGCTCCTTATATTACAAGCCGTTACGATACAACTACCGGAGAATTTATTCCCATTGAAAAACGTATAGGTTTGCTTGACCGAAAACTACGTGTAATAAGCGAAAATGTAGAGAAAAGTGATGAATGGCTCGAAGCAGCACAAACGGCATACAGAAGCACTTATGCTTTTGAATGGCAGGGTGATAGCTTGCTTCTTGCACGTGAAGCAATGCTTTATACATTTATCGAAAATTACGAACAGAAGTTTGCTAAACAACCCTTGTTGAAATCAATTCAATACATTGCCTATATCATTTCGTGGAACGTATGGCAAATGGATGGTTTAAAAGGGGTTGTGCCAAATAGTTGTGGATTAAAAAAAGACAATCAACTGCAATTTTTTGGCGAACAGGAAGTTACTCCTTGCGAAGGTTGTAAATCAGATAATATGCTTAAACACAATGGCATATATTGTATTATAAAAGATTGGAGCAACAAAGATTTGGAGTCAGGGAAAAGTGGAAGAAGGATAAGATTTGTTGATATAATGAAGAAGAAATAGCAAGAAACAGATTTAAACTTACTATGCCTGAAACTCAGAAAATAAAGTCACCGGTTCCGTTGCTTACCTTCTTTCGGGAGAGTTGGCAACCTTGTTAACTGGCCGTTATATTTAAATTTCTATACTTCCACGTCAATATTCTGAATATTACGATTTTATAAATTCAATTTCGCCAAACATATCAAAAATTGAAGCTTTGGCGAATTTCTTACTTGAAGGAAGTGTTCCCGAATACCTTAAACAAAAGAAAATCAGTCATCAATAGGATTGGGCTTTAGCCCAATCAAAACAAAAATGATAAATAACCAATTGGCTTTATCACGATCATTGTCATTGTTTGGTTTCATTAGGCGATGATCAAACCGTCAGGCAAATCATGCAACTGATTAATGGAGAATCATCGCACAGGATCAATAAAGAACAACTTTTGTCTGAAAAATTCTAATGGCAAGATGAATATTTTGCAGAAGAATATAATGAATTGATTGAAAAATGTGGATTTCAGAAATTTAATGATTAGATTTTGGCTAAAGCCAATACAAGACTTTGAATTTATTTTCCTCGGCCAAAGCAGGAGGCAATTCATATTATCCATTTATAAATGGATATAATTCAATGATTTGCATAGCCTTTACGCAATGCAAAATACTTAATTATAACCAATTGGTTATATCTAAAATATAGCTTTCGATTATATAAATACTCAACCAAATGAAATTCATTTCACCGTTAAAACTAAAATTGATTTATGTGTTTCGCATTAACGATACGGAGCATAAAAGCTGTCTGAAAATTGGTGAGGCAACCTCCGACAACGATAATATCTGGGGATTGGAACCAAATAGCAAAGCACTGAACGAGGCTGCAAAAAAACGTATCAATCAATATACCCAAACAGCAGGAATCAGTTATGATTTGCTTTATACCGAAGTTTCGTTGTATTCACAAAAAGGAACGATTCAAGCCTTTTCGGATGCCGAAGTACACAATGTGCTAATTCGCTCCGGCATTACACGCAAAACCTTTGATACGCAACATAAAGCCAATGAGTGGTTTGTAACCGATCTCGAAACTGTCAAAAATGCAATTAAGGCAGTAAAAGAAGGCAAAGAATCGTTGGGTGCACACCAAGTTACCGAAGATAAAAATCCTATTGCTTTCCGACCTGAGCAGAAAGATGCCATTGACAAAACCAAAAAGCAATTTCGCAAAACAAACCAAATGCTTTGGAATGCCAAAATGCGCTTTGGTAAAACCCTCTCGGCACTTCAGGTAGTGAAAGATATGAATTTCACCCGTACCCTTATTCTTACACACCGCCCTGTGGTGGATGCCGGTTGGTTTGAGGATTTTGGTAAGATTTTCTACGACCGACCCGAATACCGATATGGTTCGAAAACAAACGGCGATTCGTTTAGCGTTCTTGAAAAAGGTTGCAAAAAGGGAGGAAGCAAGTACGTTTATTTTGCTTCGATGCAGGACTTGCGGGGCTCTGAATTGGTGGGAGGCAACTTTGATAAAAATAATGAATTGTATGCCACACATTGGGATTTTATAATTGTGGACGAAGCTCACGAAGGCACAAAAACAGAACTTGGCGTAAATGTGATGAGCGAATTAGTGAAAACCGACACGAAAGTATTACGCTTATCGGGTACGCCATTTAATTTGTTCGACGATTTTAAAGAAGATGAAATCTACACATGGGATTATGTGATGGAGCAACGTGCCAAAGCCGAATGGGATAAGTTGCACTTTGGCGACCCCAGCCCATACTCTTCGCTACCTCGATTAAATATATTTACTTACGATTTGGGCAAATTGATGAAGCAATTCGTTGACGAAGATGTTGCTTTCAATTTTCGTGAATTTTTCCGTGTCAACAAAGACAGTAATTTTCTGCACGAAACCGATGTACGTTCTTTTCTTAATCTGATATGCAAAGCAGACGCTAACAGCAATTATCCCTACTCTAAACAGGAGTATCGCGATAATTTCCGTCATTCTCTCTGGATGGTGCCCGGCGTAAAAGAAGCACGAGCACTCAGTGCTATGTTGCAATCGCACGCTGTGTTTGGTCTTTTCAAAATAGTAAATGTAGCAGGCGATGGCGACGAAGAAGAAGCCAATCAGGAAGCACTAAAAAAAGTAGAAAAAGCCATTGGTGATAATCCACATGATACATACACCATTACACTTTCTTGTGGCAGACTTACTACAGGTGTCTCAGTTCCTGCTTGGACAGCAGTGTTTATGCTTTCGGGCTCATTCAATACCTCGGCTTCGGGCTATATGCAAACCATTTTCCGGGTGCAAACACCTGCCACCATCAACGGACGAGTAAAAGAAGAATGTTTTGTATTCGACTTTGCACCCGACCGCACACTGAAAGTAATAGCCGAAACAGCCAAAATATCGGCTAAAGCTGGTAAAACCACTGGACAAGACCGCGATATTATGGGTGAATTCCTAAATTTCTGCCCTATAATTGCGGTAGATGGTTCGTGCATGAGTGCCTACAATGTTGACGGCATGTTGGAACAACTCAAAAAAGTATATATCGAACGAGTGGTGCGCAATGGTTTTGAGGACAACTACCTTTATAACAACGATTCGTTGATGAAACTCGATGCACTTGAACTCAACGATTTTGAAAATTTGAAAGTTATAATTGGCAGCACCAAAGCCATGCCAAAAAGTGGCGATATCGACATCAACAAGCAAGGTTTCACTGATGAACAATACCAACAGTTAGAAGAAGCCGAAAAGAAAGGTCGTAAAAAAGAAGAACTGACCGAAGAGCAAAAGAATCTGCTGAAAGAAAAAGAGGAAAAGCGAAAAAATCGCGATAGCGCGGTTTCCATTTTACGAGGCATTTCTATTCGCATGCCATTGCTTATTTATGGTGCGGATGTGAACGATGAAAACGAGGAAATTACCATCAACAATTTTGCACAACTTATTGACCCACAATCGTGGGAGGAGTTTATGCCCAAAGGCGTCAGCAAGCAACTCTTCAACAGTTTTAAAAAATACTACGAACCCGATGTGTTTCGCGCTGCCGGTAAACGAATACGCGCTATGGCTCGTGCTGCCGACCTGTTGACTATAGAAGAGCGCATTGCCCGCATTACGGCAATTTTCAACACCTTCCGTAACCCCGACAAAGAGACAGTGCTTACGCCCTGGCGGGTGGTGAACATGCATGTAGGTGACTGCATGGGTGGATATGTGTTTTACGACGAAGCGATGGAAAACTCTATGGAACAACCCCGCTTTTTGGATCAGGGACAAGTAACCAAAGACGTATTTACTCCCGATGCCCGCATATTAGAAATAAACTCCAAATCGGGTCTTTACCCGATGTATATGGCATACAGTATTTACCGTTCGCGCCTTGCAGCCAGCGACCCGATGGGATTTAACCCAACTCCCACGCCTGAACTGCAACTCTCATTGTGGGATAAAACTCTGTCCGAAAATATCTTTGTGATTTGTAAAACACCAATGGCAAAGAGCATTACCCGCCGTACATTGTCAGGATTTCGAAAGGCAAAGGTAAATACACGCTATTTCGAAGATTTAGTAAACCAAATCACCAACAAACCCACCAATTTTATTGATAAAGTAAAACAAGGTAAAACTTATTGGAAATCAAACAACAACGATAATATGAAATTCAACGCAATAGTAGGAAATCCACCTTATCAGGTGATGGATGGGGGTCATGGTGTTAGTGCAAAACCTGTCTATGATAAGTTTGTGGAAATAGCAAAGAAAATAACACCTGATTATCTTTCAATGATTATGCCTGCAAGATGGTATTCAGGAGGAAAGGGACTTGATGAATTTAGGGATTCTATGTTACAAGATAATAAAATAACTCGGCTAATTGATTATTTTGATTCTCAAGATTGTTTCCCTGGAATTGATATTTCTGGAGGTGTTTGTTATTTTCTTTGGGATAAAAAATACGATGGTAAATGTGAGATTATTACATATCGCAGTGGAAACAAATCAACAATGCAGAGACATTTGTCTCAAACTGAAAATTCAAAATCTTTTATACGATTTAATGAAGCAGTTTCAATCCTTCAAAAAGTTGAAGAGCATAACGAACTATCATTTTCAGGAATCGTCAGTTCAAGAAAGCCATTCGGTTTAACCACTAATGTTCTGTTGGACAGTGAAGCAAAAGATGATTCTGTTAGTATTTTCGCTTATCCGAACAATGGCTTTATTGACAAAAAGAATATACCACAAAATACACAGTTAATCAATAGTCATAAAGTGTTTATTTCCTACGCCTACGGTGAAAGAGGTAAATTCCCATATTTTGTAATTGGGAAACCGTTTATTGGAATGCCAAATACTTGTTGTTCAGAAACATATTTATTAATTGGCCCATGTGAGACCTTAGAATACGCAGAAAATATCATTTCGTATATCAAAACCAAATTTCTCCGTTTTTTAGTATTGCTGAAGAAGAATACACAACATGCAACAAATAAAGTTTACGAACACGTTCCTCTTCAAAACTTTACTTCCATCTCCGACATTGATTGGAGTCAGTCGGTTACTGATATCGATCGCCAGCTATATGAGAAATACGATTTGAGTGATGAGGAAATTGGATTTATTGAGGGGATGATAAAGGTGATGGGGTAAAACAAGGACTCGACCAGCATTAGAGGAACCAGATTATTGGATATTTTGAGATAAAAACAGAATAATTAGATAATAAGTTTTATAATCTTTTTAAGGTTGTAATTGATATCAGAAATAGTTGTGCACATGGTGATGCATTGTATGATTATAAGAGACCACAGGGTATTGCTGTAATTCCGGCAATAAGATTCAATAACCATGACCGTAGTTCCTTAGATTCTTGTATAAAGGTAATTTTGATTTGTTTGTAAAATTTTTTACTTTTGTCGCAACAGTGCACTGCTATTCAAGTTTCGCTTTAGTTTCTGCACTTAAAAATATTCTGATAAGCCTGGGTTTTCCCCGGGCTTTTTGGTTTAATACATTGATATTATTAGCATTAGATATTTTTGAAGCTGCAACAATAAATTTGTAATCAACCTACTAGACCTCACTTCCAGCTCCGACATCGATTGGAGTTCAGTCACTAAGCGATATCAACTGCCAACTGTATGCAAAATATAGGTTACCGAAAAAAAAATTGGGTTTATTGAGGGAATGATAAAGGTGATGGGGTGAGCAATAGGTAAATAATTTTTAAAGACCGGAATACAGGCCACCAGTCGGTAACAATCCATATATTTTATTACCGAGGTGGTGAAGGTTTTAGTATTTCGGCATATAATAAACTTTCGTTTAACCTGACAGGGAAGTGCTTCGAAATCGGCAACAAAAACATACCGAGCAACCGTTAGCCAATTGAAAAAAACAGCGGAAGCGGTCAAACCCTACAATTAAGTTTTGAGTTTTATGTTGTGGCGTGCTGAAAACCAAGTATGGCGTTTCAAACAAGAAGAAGAAAAACAATCGGTTGCTAACAAAAGCAAATTTTCTTCAGGGTAAAGTGCTGTAATAGAGATTATCGTTCTTATAAAGATTTGAGGTAAAAGTAAGTAAACGTTTCCAAAATCTTAGACAGCAGTTTGATTCTGTCGTTAAAGGTAATTCAAAAAAAACAAAAATGAAAAAAAAGATTAATTTTGTAAATGGTAATATTTCAAATTATAAAGTCCTATTAAAAAGGGAAAAGGTACAAGCTTTTTACGCCATTTCCCGGAAAAAACAAAATTAATTATCACTAAGACCTAATATTCTACGATGACGATACTATTGATTTTAGCGATTACCCGGGCATTACATCAAATGATTTTGAAAAAGGTAAGCTTGTATGGGAAATAAAAACTTCTTTACCTGTTGATAACGAATTGAGGTTTGGATTACTAAAAAACAAATTTATTTTAGACAATAGATAATAAGATATTGAATATATTTGAACTATAAATTTACAATAAACCAAAAATGTGTGACGTTGTCACACAAATTAGAAAAGTATGATAGAATTAAGAATAAATATTGATTATCAGCAACTCATAGATAGAATTGGAAATATCTACGAATCTGCAAAAAGCGAGATTGTTTCGGCTGTAAATATTGAAATGCTCCAAGCTTATTGGAAAATCGGGAAGGACATAATTGAATTTGAACAAAAAGGAAAACTTAAAGCCGATTACGGAAAGCAACTGCTGGAGAATTTAGCAAAAGACTTGACTTTAAAACACG
>CAILKW010000800.1 GCA_903834845.1 uncultured Bacteroidia bacterium
AAATGCCTTTTTATCGAAAAACAACTGTACTCAAGGTCGGGTAGCAGGAGCATTTATTTGTAGTCCCGCCAACGAACAGTACCCTAGCTATGTCCTGTATATTAATATATTAAAAAACTGAAAATGCAACTTGGGTTAAGATGTTTAGTTCACAAAATAGTAAGAGTGATGTTGTTTTGGCCTTTTACTAGGATAATCGAACTAAAATATTTCCACCGCAGAGCGGGTTTTTTTGGATTTGCTGTATCTTAATGCTGAATATTATTTAGGTTTCAAAGGCGGCACTTCTCTTATTTTTTTCTACGATCTTCCACGATTCTCAGTTGATTTGGATTTCAATCTTATCAATACCGATAAAGTGGATTTTGTTTACGATAAAGTGCATACAGTTCTACTCAAGCATGGTATAATTTCTGATGAGTCCAAAGAGTTTTTTGTACAATTTTGGTTTTTAGATTGTGGAGTAGATTAACGGAAATTAAAAGTGGAAATATCTGTAATACAGTTTGATAACCGTTATGAAAATAAAAATAACGATCTGAAACATTTCGTCCGTGATAAACTAAGAACTGAAATATTCGCGTTGCTAAAATTCTATAAGGATTTTCCGATATTAGATTGACATATTATAATAATCAGTGTTTCTTACGGCTTACTTTATCAACCAAATATACAATCGATTTATGAGAAATACCTGAATGTAAACTTAGCCCAATTTCGCAGGTACGACTTGTTGAATAGCCGTTCTTTATCTCTTTAGGTAATTGGGATTTCAGGTCTCTTAATCCGTGTTTATTAAGTTCCGGGAACGAAAATCCACGGTCGCCTGCAAAACCGCAGCAATTGGCTTCCGTTATCACAACTTTCGCAGCACATTTTTTGGCTAACTCAACTAATTTAGCTTCAAGTCCCATTTTCTTCATGCTGCAAACCGGGAAAACAGTAATAGTTTCGTTTGTTGGTGTGATTTCCAAAAAAGGTAAAAGACAGTCGAGAATAAACTCAACAGGTTCATATAGAGTAAGGGATGATTCCATGTTTTCCTTCATTGTAAAAAGGCAAGGACTCATATCGCAGAGGATAGGATATTTCCCGTTTTCACTTGCTTTATTCAGCGCGGCTTCGAGTTCATGGGACTTTTGGGTTCCTGCTTCAGAATATCCTTTGCTTGAAAAGGCCATACCACAGCATAGTGTATTAAATTTTTCAGGATAAATCACTTCAAAACCTCCTTTATTTAAAAGTTGTACCATTTTAACAGAAAGTTGTTTTTCCTTGCGGTATTCTTTCGATACCCCCATTGCTCTATTTATACACGAAGGGAAATAAACAACTTTACGTCCGGTATCAGTTTTCTGATTTCTATTTACATTAATGGTTTTTGCTCCCAATGGTAAGAATGGATTCCACAGTGGCATCCGTTTACCTGACAAGATTCTCAATCCTACGGAAATGCCTTTCATCAGGGTAGTCCCCAAAATTGTATGAAAAAAACCTACTATTGAAAGCAGTATTCGCACAAAGGCAGTTGTTCCGCTCATCCTATCGGCAATCAGTAAAGCACGTTTTTGCCCGGTTCCAATTTCTTCAGTTCGCAAGGCTTTGATCAGTTGACCTGTGTCAATTTTTACCGGGCAACTTATGGCACAAAGACCGTCTGTAGCACAAGTTTCGTTAACTTCATATTTGAAATTTTTTATTAGGGAAGCCAAAAGATATGGTTGATTACCATTTTTTTTAAGTCTCACCGTTTCGCGGTAAACCACAATCCTCTGTCGGGGTGTTAAGGTTAATTCTGATGCAACACAAGTTGGCTCACAGAACCCACACTCAATACACTTATCAATTTTTTCGTTTGCTGCCGGAATCGGTTTCAAATTTCTGAGATGAGCCTTTGGGTCTGGATTTATAATTACATCAGGATTAAGAATATTTTTCGGATCAAATATGTTTTTGATCTGTTTCATTAACTCGTATGCCTCTTCTCCCCACTCCATTTCAACAAATGCTGCCATGTTACGACCGGTTCCATGCTCTGCTTTCATTGAGCCTAAGTATTTGTACAACACCGAATTAGCTACATCAATCATAAATTTGTCGTAGCGATCAATCTCGCTTTTAGTCCCAAAATCCTGAGTAAATACAAAATGAAGGTTTCCTTCCAGAGCATGACCAAAAATGACAACCTCGTGATAGCCCCATTTTTCAAATATTCGTTGAAGATCAAGGGTTGCATTAGCCAATTTCTCTACGGGGATAGCAACATCCTCGATAATCACTGTGGTACCGGTTTGCCGCATGGCACCAACTGATGGAAATAGTCCTTTGCGAATCTTCCAAAGTAAGTTATACTCCAATGGGTTGTCAGTAAACAGAACAGGAATTTCAACAGTAATAGTTTGAATAGTATTGAGGATAATTGAAATTTGATTATTGAGTTCCTCTTGGTTAAGTGCACGTGTTTCAACCAAAAGGGCAGTTGCTGAGGCACTTAGTGTTTTCAGATAGGCGGGTATTCCTTTCTGATTTTCAACTGAACGTAGTCCGGCCCTGTCTATCAGCTCGACGGCTGAAACAGGAGTAGATTTGAGGAGTAAAACAGCATCGCAGGCTTTTTCAATATCAGGGAAAATCATCAGCGAGGTTGCTCTGAAAGGATGTTCTACTACCGTTTTGTAACTTATTTCGGCAATAAAACCCAAAGTTCCTTCTGAACCAATCATAAGATGTTCAATAATATCGAACGGGTCGGAAAAATCTATCAGTGCATTAAGACTATAACCAGTTGTATTTTTAATTTTAAACTTCCGGATAATCCGATTTGTTAATGGTATATTATCTTTTATTGAGGCTACTATATCAGTAATACCTTGTATTATTTGCGGATGCGATTGCCTGAAATTCTCCTTGCTTTGGGGATCAGAAGTATCAAGCATCGAACCATCAACAAAAATTATCCGCATACTGTCGAGAGTCTTGTACGAATTTTCAGCAATACCACAACACATACCGCTGGCATTATTCGCTGCAATTCCCCCAATCATTGCTGCATTAATTGAAGCGGGATCGGGACCAATTTTCCTTCCGAAAGGTGCAAGCAACGTATTGACGCGCTCCCCTGTTAATCCGGGTTGCAGTCTTATTTTTAATCCATTATCTGAAATATGGAATTTCTTCCAGTGATTTCCTGCAATGACCAATACTGAATCGGAAATAGCCTGACCTGAAAGACTTGTACCTGCAGCACGAAAGGTGACTGGAATTGAGAGTTCTAAACTTTTTTGCAGGATGAGCGAAACTTCCTGTTCATTTATTGCTTTTATCACCATTTTGGGGATCAGCCTGTAAAAACTGGCATCTGTGCCATAAGCAAGGGTGTGAAGGGGATCATGAAAGATGCGATTGGGATCAATAACATCTGTAATCTGATCATAAAGTTTTTGATATTTTTCTGATAGCATGATCGTTCAATTTTTTAGATTATTAGGGCAGAAAAAATTATTATTGTAGGTTTTCCAATTCAAATTTAATAACATAATGTAATTAAAAATGTTATAAGAGCATTATATCTAAGGGTTTGCCAGCACAACATACTATGAACCTGCCCTCTAACACAGGAATGATAAATTATATGACCCCTTTGAAAAGGTCTTTTCATCATAGGTATCTTTGCAATGGCTACAACTATCGCATCATTTACTTTCACAACTGTTTTTATTATTCAAACTATCATTTACTTAGTCATCGTCTTCAACATCTTCGTGCTTTTCGGTTTGTTCTGATTTGTGATTACTCTTCTCTTGTTTTTTGGTTTGTAGTCCAAAAGCTAAATAGAAAAATATCAAAGGAATTAGAAACCATATTACGGAGTACCATTTTTGAAAACCATTCAATTTTACATTTATACTTTCAATATTTTTGTAACCGGTAAAAATTGATTTTAAGGTTTCGTTTTTTGAATGAAAAACCAAATCAACAACAACTCCAAGCAAGTGAAGCAGAACAAGAGCTAAGAATAGGTTTGCAGTTATTTCATGAGCTTCTTTGAAAAATTCTTTCCCAATGCTTAGAGTCAAAACATTGTTCTCCTTTGCATATAGTAAATAGCCTGAAATACTACACCCGATACCAACAATGAAGATAAAAAGCATTACTAGAGCTGCAGCAGGATTATGTCCTGCATATACTTTTGTTTTTGCAAAAAAAGTACTTAAAAATCTAATTTGATGACCAATACCAATCGGAAAATCACGAAAATTTGAGTATTTAGGTCCAAATAAACCATAAAAGAGTCTTAAAAAAATCAATGCACCCACAAATGCTCCAAAAGCAAAATGAAAACTCCGCAGCTCATCGAAATCTGCAAGTATATAAGCTGCTGCAAAACTAATTGCCAAAAACAAATGAAACAAACGAGTTGGTAAAGTCCAAATATATGACTTCATATTTTCAAATTTGTAAAAAGTTAATATTGTATGCTATCCTCTATTGAACCTGTTTTTGAATTGATTGTAACTGGTTTCTGTATTTTTATCTGCCTTTAAACTATATACATTTCGGTTTTAACTTAATATTTTGTCAAAAATACAATTTCAAATCTATAAAATGAAATTGACCAAAATGAAATACTATAATACCAAGCTTAAAAAAGCAAGATCAAGGCATCTTACATGCTTTTAAGCATGAACTTGATCACGTAATGGAAGAAACTATAAAATTCTATTTTTACAGCCTTATGTCCAATTATTTGTCGGAATCTAATTATTTAATAATTTCCTTATTATCAATTATGGATGTTTATATTGTCCCCGGTAATCTCGTTTCAGCAAAGCAGATGCTTGCTTATTATCAATAATTTCCTTTTTTGAGTAATCCCACTTCACCAAAGATCCTGTATAATATGAAATCATGGCCAACTGGACAGTTGCAGTAGATTGGAATGCATCTTCAGGAGTGCAGTCAATCAGGCTTTTATTTTTATTCTTTACCGCATTCAAAAAATTCGCAACATGGTTTTCCTGCATTAACTCTGTTGGAATTGATAGCTCTTCTTTTTTCCCATCTTTCCCGGCCTGAACTATTAATACCTTTGAATCATTGGCAAAAAGGGTGGCTTTTTCTCCATGGAAGATGATACCGTTATTTGCCTCTTTGTTCATATCTCCAATACCCCAAAGCCGATGTTGCCAGACTACTGGTGCTTTTTTGAAAGCCATGTTTGCAGTAATTGTATCTGGTGTGGTTATCTTGTTTTTTAATTCAAAAATTCCTCCTTGAGAATAAAATTCCGAAGGCATCGATTCTCCCATAATACGGCGGATAATATCAATGTGATGAATTCCCCAGTCAACGAGGTGTCCATTACCATATTCCTTTTCGAGTCGCCATGCTTTATGTCCAATGTTAGGCCTGTAATCAAGTTTTGGAGCTGGTCCGCACCATTCTTCCCAATCGAGTGCAGAAGGAGGTGCTTGTATAGTTATATCTTGAGGTCCAGGCACATAATGTATTTGCGCAGTTATCTGGTGTACATTTCCGATTGTTCCATTTTCAATTAATTCTTTTGCTTTTTTGAAGGCCAGACTCTGACGACGCTGAAAACCTATTTGTACAATATTGCCTGTCTTTTTTGCGGCATTTACCATTGCTAAACCTTCCCGTATGTCGTAGGCAAGTGGTTTTTCACAATAGATGTCCAGTCCTTTTTCGCAGGCAGCAATGAACTGTAGTGCATGCCAATGAGGCGGGGTACCGATAAAAACTGCGTCTAATTCCTTGATATTAAGCAATTCATTATAAAATTTGTAGGTTTTGGGTCTGATGCCCTGAAGTTTTGCCAATTCATCGGCACTGCTGTTTAAATGATCGGTATCAACATCACAAACTGCGATAACCTCTACTCCGCCAACCTTTAAAGCTGCTTTTGTAATTACCATACCGTACCAACCTGCACCGATCAATCCGATTTTTAACTTCTGATCTGCGGGAAGAGCATTTACATAAACTGAAGAGCTAAGAGCTAATGATCCAAGAGATGCGTTTTTAATAAAATTCCTTCTTTTCATAATTTGATTTTTTATTTTAATACAAGAATATTTTCTTTCAAAAATAGCTTTTTTGGCAGAATAAGTACAATGGTATAACAGTTTTTTTTGTGGTAATTTTCATACCGAACAAGTTTAAGATTTGTGTTTGGAGTTCTGTAAGTTTGGTTATTTCCCAACCTATACTTTACATACGTTTAATGTGCAAAATATAATGTCATTTTATCATAATGTTAGACAAGAGTTTTTTATTTTTATCATTATTCAAATTTTTCTGCAGGCTTTTATTTGTTCTGGTTACAGTTTCTTTGTCCATTTCCGGACTCTTTATGGTATTGTTCTCTAAATGTATGCTTTAGACCTGGATAGCATGTTCGTTTCTACACCATTTCATAAATATCCACCTCGAATCTGGTGTTGCTTACTTCGATAATCTCATAATATTTGACAGCCTTTTTCTTAGACAAAAGCTTTAAAAGCTTATTTTACAATTGTCCAGCTTTTTGTTGTCAAACCGGGTTGCCAGTTTCTTATTTTTGTGCCCGTTTTTTAGTTTGGCAATATTTTCCCATTTAAGAGAGGGAATACTTAACCGGATCAATCGAATTATATCTTTTAACAGTTTCGCGGTTTTGTACAGTTTTCATAAGACTTACAATCACCGCTTTTAATTTTGTTGAACGAAAAAGCCTTTTTCTGCTTGCGGGGAATAAATGTATTTAGGTAGTACATGGCAATCAGAAATGGCAAAAAAATAAAACTTGCTTAATGCTTAAATGTGTCTCTGTTTGTTACTTTTTATGAGAGAAAAATCTTGTTTTCAAACAAAAAGACCACAAAATCAACGATTTGTGGTCTTTTAACAGGGTCATACTCCCTTATTTTGTCGGGGTACCAGGATTCGAACCTGGGACCCCCTGGTCCCAAACCAGGTGCGCTAGCCGGGCTGCGCTACACCCCGAAAATTCTTACTCTACTTCTTTGAACGACTTTTCTTAAATTCTGTCGGCATTATTCCGATCTATATACTTCCAACCAGTGCGGAGAGAGGGGGATTCGAACCCCCGGCACAGTTTCCCGTGCGGCAGTTTAGCAAACTGCTGGTTTCAGCCACTCACCCATCTCTCCTTATTTTTGGGTGGTGCAAAGGTAAAAATCATTTCGACCTAAGCAAAACAATTTCAGAAAAAAAACTCATTATTATTCCTATAAAGACAAATATATATATATATCACTCAAAAACAATATATTAGAGAATGAATTTTTTTAATAATTCCTTAAATACAGACAAAATAAAATAATTTTTCATGGTTCCAAAGTCCTGTGCAAGCACTTTGATTATTGTAGGTTGGCGGTTTTTTAGTTATCGGTTATCGGTTATCGGTTATCGGTTATCGGTTGTCGGTTATCGGTTGTCGGTTGTCGGTTGTCGGTTATCGGTTGTCGGTTATCGGTTGTCGGTTGTCGGTTGTCTGTTATCTGCTTCCAGTTGTCTGTTACTTACAAACTTTGGATTCCGATTGGGTGGGAGGTTTATCTGAGGGTAACAGATGTTGTCTTCGGCTGAAAGAGACCTTTTAACAAAGAAAAAGAGTGATAAAAATGATTTGGCATCAAGAAAATTGAATTATTCTACTTTTACAACTAATACAAATTCAATACATTATCTAATTTGTAGGTTGGATGCAAAAAAAACTTTTAAAAAAAGTTGGTGGATTGAATAAACAAACTTAATTTAGTGGCATTATTTGAAGCTGACGTTCTTTCAAACATCGATATTCCGCGTTAATTCACAAGATTGGTAAACTCAACATTTCCATTTAAACGAGAACGCTTTTGACCGCTAAAACAGGCCTTATCCTTCGGGAGTAGCATTTGTTACCATTGGAAGTTTGATCAGTCAGGCACTCAAATCCTGTTCATTCGGGGTTTAACTCAACGTGAATTAATGCGGATTTTTTTGTCCTGCTTCGAAAAATAAAAATCTACTTTCCCCAAAATCAATCCTCCAAACCCTACCTGATTGATGATCACCTCTTTACCAGATTTGTTCAAAATTCGATCAGGATTCTTTAAGAATGAATGCGTATGGCCGCCAATAATCAAATCGGTATTCATAGTTTGAGAGGCAATAATCTTATCACTCACCGTTTTATCCTTGTAGTCATAGCCAAGATGCGACAAACAGATGATTAGGTCGGCATTTTTCTCTTCTTTAAGTATTTTTTCCATTTTCAAGGCTGTCTGCATGGGATCATTAAACCGGGTTTGACCATAATTTTTCGGATCTACCAATCCCTGAAGTTCAACACCAAGTCCGTAAACGCCAATTCTCAGACCTCCTGATTTGAATATTTTGAACGGGGAAATCTTTCCGGCTAAAATAGTATCCGAAAAATCGTAATTGGAAGTGATGAATGGAAAATTGGCATACTGCAATTGGCTTTTAATACCTTCAAGTCCATTATCGAACTCGTGATTGCCAATGGTTGCAGCATCGTAACCCATCATTGACATCAATTCGAAATCGAGCTTAGCTTTGAAATAGTTGAAATATGGCGTTCCCTGAAAAATGTCACCTGCATCAAAAAGGAGTACATGCGAAGTTTCTGATCTTATCTTTTTGATTAATGCAGCTCTTTTGGCCATTCCTCCTTCGCCTGCATTTCGAGGAACATCATTTCCGAATGGGTCAATATGCGAATGGAAGTCGTTGGTGTGGAGAATTGTTATCTGAATCAGATCATCAGAGGCAAAAACTGATATTGGAGTACTCAGAACTCCTGCAACACCTAAGCCTAATAAACTTAAAAACTCTCTTCTATTTTGCATCATAAATCCTCCCATCATTTTTTGCTTCTACCATAAGTCCTTTACGTCCAAGTTTGCGTAAATGGTCAATAAACATATCTCTGAATTTCACACCAGTGACAATCCTCTCTTTAACTTCTTTTAAAATTTCGCTTCCGTCACCCCCGTTTGCAATATAATCGCTTGTGGCGAGCCAATAACTTTTTGCATCATCCAATGGTTGTCCCTGAACTTCTGGTTCAATCGCTTTATCATCTTTTATTCCGAAGCGCATTCCCGAAACCCCTTCTCCACCGCGTGAAGCAATATGATTTATAAATTGGCGCAATTCGACACCACCCATTTTCAAAAAAACAACTTCATTTTCAAATGGCATTAATTCAAATATATTCTGAACTTTGATCTCTCCTTGAGGAATAGGCACTCTTAATCCGCCTCGGTTAACCATCGAAACACTTATTTTTATGTCGGGATACTTTTTAAAACAGATAGAATCAGACTCCTGAAGAACAAGATCAGTGCAAAAATTCGTAAGTAAACTTTCCGGTCGTCCTCCGAAAAGAGCGACTTTGGATATGCAAAGTACTTCTCCCATATCATCCATCAGTTTTGAACGGTATGGAAGAATTACAGATTCCATCTTTGGATCAGGAGCAATATTTAATGCTGAATCAAGTCGGATATTGATAAAGTCAACCTTTGTCAGCATCATTGAATGGCAACCAGACAATAACACTGCAACAAACAACAAAACCACCAATGCAGTTTCAAAACTGAGGTGCATTTTTTTAATTCTATTGAATTTCTGCATATTAGAAACTTTTATATGTCAAAAATAAAAAATAAAAATTGATTTGAGATTCTGAATTATCAAATTTACAAACCGATGTAAAGAAGCAAATGTTTAAGCAAATTACAAAAAAAATATACGTTTAACCGACATTGTTTTTTAATAAAATATTTTAAATTCGTAAAATCTTTAAATCGAAATAAGCTCTCATTTTGAAAGATACAAAATCATTCGGCAAATTTTTTTCTGTGATAACAATTTGTTTTATTTTAAGTCTGCTGACGAGTGTTGACTCAAAAGCACAAGACACTAATTATGTTTTTATTACTGCTAAAAACGGGGATGGAATATTAAAAATACTTCAGCAGAATGGTTTGACTGAAGCTGTCTCCTTGTCTAACTTTATTGAGTTGAACAAAGGTCTTCTCGGAAAAAACAATACCCTTATTACTGGTAGAAAATATAAATTGCCAGGGTTATTATCGCTTCAACCTGACACTGTTCAAAAAAAAGAACCTGTCGGCTTAGCTCCCAAAACTATCATTGAACCGTTGTTCGGAAAAGAGTATGAACGTATTGAAATCGTTGACCAGCAATTGAAGGGAGCCGCTTTCTACCTTGTCAGCGGACATGGGGGGCCGGATCCGGGAGCGATGGGAAAAATCGGTACAAATATTCTTTGCGAGGACGAGTATGCTTATGATGTTACGCTCAGATTTGGCAGAGAGTTGATTCGCCATGGAGCAAAAGCTTTTTTTATTGTTCGCGATCCAAATGATGGAATCAGGAATGAATTATATCTGAAAAACAGTAAGGACGAAATGTGTTTTCCCGATAAAGAGATTCCTTTGAATCAGGTTGAGAGACTGAAGCAGCGCGTTGATGCTATAAATAACCTGAACCGAAATGATAAACAAAGTTCGTACAAACGATGTATTGAGATTCACGTTGATTCAAGAAATAAGAAAGAGAATATTGATATTTTCTTCTATTTCAAGGCAGAAAATAAAAATGGCGAACGGTTATGTATGACTATGAGAAATTCGATCGAGAGGAAATACCAGCTTAAACAACCAGGCAGGGGATATAGTGGCGACGTTTCTACACGAAACCTTTATATGCTTAACAAGACAATACCGACAGCAATATTTATAGAACTCGGTAATATTCAACACATTCGTGACCAGCAAAGGTTGGTCTTTGAGAACAACAGGCAGGCACT
>CAILKW010000801.1 GCA_903834845.1 uncultured Bacteroidia bacterium
ACCAATTCGTCAACAGAATTATTACTTTTTGGATTGATTTGTATTTCTTCAATAGGTAACTGCCCAAGGCCTAATTGTTGCTCGAATCTTTTTCTCATCAGATGAATCTTTTTAGATATTTTGTAAAATGTAAAACTTTCATATCTTTAATGTCCTAAAATTAAACACTTTAATCGAATATGCCAAATAAATTGACAAAAGATTTAAGAAAGTTATCAACAGTATATGGTTGATTTATTGATAATTATAGGTTTTCTTATAGAATCTAAATACACCAATATACCAACCTTATTCCCTTATTAGGGTTTCAAGGTAAAAATGCATAAACTCATAATACGCTTCCTGAAACGTTTTCTTCTTGTGATGTTCCTGTTGTTTCAAAATATACTTGCAAATTGCAGATAACAAACATTATCTGTAAATAATTCAATAATAGTGCGTTGCATACAATTAGATAGAAGGTTGAAAAACAAAAATAAGGTTTTTTAAAGACTTTTATTGACGGCTTCACTTGAAGTGAAGCCGTCAATATCTACAACAATACACCAAGTGAAGCCGTCAATATCCACTGCAATACTCCAAATGAAGCCGTCATTGTTGATCGGCGGTGAGATGTACCGGAATAACCGACACATCAATCTCAAGTTCACAATGGTCTGTTTAAAGCAGGGGTATATTTCAGAGGGGGAGCTGTAGAAGAAGGGGTTGGCTTACCGTCAACCGTATTCGCTTCCATGATTTCAACACGTGTTCCGTCAATATCGTAGCAATTTATTTGCCTCTTTTTATTTATTCCGGTTTTCAATGCAGTAGGAGTTTTTAATCCTTCAGGGAGTTTTCTGCTGTTCAATAGTGATTCCGAAACAGTAACATCACTAACTTCCAAACAGATATGATTCATTGTCCCCATCGAATTTACAGATGGTTCCTTGTCAAACAACATCAATTCAATATAATCATTTCCGTCAGGTACTTTCAAATTTACCCAGGTAACATTTTTCTCATCACGGCTTCCACGCCAGGTTTCCTGAAATCCCAGGATGTCGCAATAAAACGAAATAGCTTTGTCCAAATCAGGTACCATAAAGCCCACATGACTCATTCGTGATGCCACCCTTGTTTCAGGCATATTTTTGCCGATACATTTATCCGACATGCTATTAGGTTCATATTGAACTATTTCGCAAATTGTACCATTTGGATCGGTTACAAAATAGTTAGAATTCCCGGTTCTTCCTATTGGAGTTTTATCCGGTACTTTCAATCCTTTTGATGCCAAATATTTACGCATCGCTTCTGCATCATTGGTTTCAATAGCGAAATGATACATCCGATTGCCTCCTTTTGCCTTTTCGGGAAACAGTTCGACGTACTGACTGTCATTGATTTTAATAAATGACATTGCCAAATCCTTTCCGTCCTTTGACATTAGCGAAAAGGGTTCATCAAATCCCAGATAACTGCTATAAAACCGCCGCGTACTTTCCATGGCCTTTGTATAGAATGATGCATGGGCAACTCCGATGATTCGTGGTCGTTCAATTGCCTGATTTGGTTGTGCCCGAACAGTGGAAAAATTTTGGGATGCAATTAAAAAAAACAAGAAAGTTGTTATGATAATTAATTTCATAAATTTTTAAGCTTCAATTTGGTTTTTCAAAAGGCTTTTACGTAACCATTCGAGGTCTTTTTTCATCATAGCAAATATTTTATCTTTATCCATTGTGATTACTTTTTTCCCGGTTTCAGCTCCTCCCAGATCGTATTCGTAATGTATGCTGATGGGTGCCTCAACTTTCAGCATGGCATACTCTTTAAGGAATTCATCGAAATTGACCATTCCTTCGCCAAGTGGAACATTCTGGTGTTTCCAATCACCCTTTTCTGTTTTTCCCCATACGAAATCTTTAATATCTATATTCCTGATCCACGGTGCGACTCGTTTCATCCCCAGTTTCCATGAATAACCACCTTCGGTAACCGCATGACGGATATCATACTGGACACCGAGATAGCGCGGGTCAACTCCTTTTAATAAGTCATATAAATCCCATACCGGAGCTCCAACATGCAATCCTGAATGGTTTTGGTAACCACCGTGTATCCCCAGTTTTTCGTTCAGTCTGGCTAAGTTTTCAAAATTCTTTTTAAAACCATCAAGATTTTGCTGGATTGATTTAGTGAAATCGTAAGCAAGCCAACCCATCCTGTAATACTTAATCCCCGAATCGGCGGCTATCTGAAGTGTCTCAGTAGCATAAGGTTCCGACGGATCTGTAATGGCAGTAACCATCATTGGAATTTCCACACCATATTTCTGAAAGGTTTTTACTGCTTGAGGCAGTTCGGATTTTACATTTTTTGGTTCGATTTGACCCGCAGGTCTTACACATAAATCAGCACCATCAAATCCTAATTTTGCCATTACCTGACCAACCTCGTCTATGGATAGAAACTGAAGGCATTTGGTGAAGGCGCAAACCGGCCTCTTAACCGATTTGCCTGTCATTGAAGAATTTGCCATTCCGGTTTCTGCAAGACTAATACCGGCGGTTACAAGGCTCGTTGTTTTAATAAAATTGCGTCTTTGCATGTTATCAATATTTATTGAATTATAATTTCCAGGGTTTACGGTATTCGTAATGCAAAAGTTTATTTGCCGCTTCACTGTTGGTGAATTTCTCTTTTTCTGGATCCCATTTAAGTCGCTCACCGGTTGCCATTGCAATATTGGCAAGATGTGCAAAACTTGTGGAACGATGGCCTTCTTCCAATGAGCAAAGTGGAACTTCCCTTGTTCTCATGCAATCGAGGAAGTTGCGGATCAGGGCATCGGTTGCAAACGAACTGCTTCCATCCGACAATTCTTTGGCCGGAATATTGAATTCTTCAGCATCCATTTGTTTGCTCCAGTTTTGGAACTGACCTTTTTTTGCAGGAATTATGCGGTAACCATCC
>CAILKW010000802.1 GCA_903834845.1 uncultured Bacteroidia bacterium
AATCATGAGTTATTCAATACTTGGCTCGAACGGCTTTCTACCTTTTTTAGTGGTTTGAAAGACGAAAACGGAACACCTATTCCTGTAATATTCAGGCCTTATCATGAACATTCCGGCAGTTTCTTCTGGTGGGGGACTGGTCTTTGTACTGATGAGCAATATTCATCTTTGTGGCGATATACCGTAGAATTTTTTCGGGAAAAAGGTCTCCACAATATTCTGTATGCCTATAATACCGACAGAGTTACCTCCCTCGAACAGTATTTAAAAGGTTATCCCGGTGACGATATCATTGATATGTTATCATTAGATATGTACGACAGAGGCGAGAAATTTAATGCAGAATTGGAAAATGCACTAAAATTTGTTACCGAAACAGCCATTGCACGAAAGAAACTGACTGCACTTAGTGAAACAGGCGAAAGGCGTGGGATGGCAGATTGGTGGTCGAAAGTGCTCTTGCCAATAGTGAGCAAATATCAGGTTGGGTATGTTTTAACTTGGCGACACGCTTACAATCTCAAATTTTCTGACATGCCAAATACCGGAAAAGCATTTCCGGAAGATTTCATAAACTTTTACAATAGTCCCAGGTCTTTATTTTTAAAAGAAATTCAGTCTGAGAATATTTATAAAAATTGACCACCCATTGATATTACATTGTTTTGAACTATTTTTGATAATTAGTAACATTTTATTCATCTAAAAATTATAATTGTGAACCGATTAATTTCACCTTCAATACTATCTGCCGATTTCAACGATCTTGGCAAAGATATCATTATGCTTAATCAAAGTGAAGCAGACTGGATTCATTTTGATGTTATGGATGGGGTATTTGTTCCAAATATTTCATTTGGATTGCCTGTAATCCAACATGTTAAAAAAATTGCAACCAAACCGCTCGATGTGCATTTAATGATTATCAATCCCGATCCTTTTATTAAGCCTTTCAGAGATTCTGGAGCTGATATACTTACCGTTCATTATGAGGTATGTAACCATCTTCACCGCACAATAGGAGCAATTCGTAAGGAGGGGATGAAAACCGGTGTTTGCCTCAATCCTCATACTCCTGTCCATTTGCTTGAAGATATTATTAATGAGCTGGATCTTGTGTTATTGATGTCGGTAAATCCGGGATTTGGTGGCCAGAAATTTATTCAGAATACTTATCAGAAAGTAGTAAAGCTAAAGAATTTGATCATAGAAAAGAAAGCAAATACCTTGATAGAAATTGATGGAGGTGTCAATTTTGAAACCGGGAAATTGCTTTTTGAAGCGGGGGCAGATGCATTGGTAGCCGGAAGTTTTGTATTTGGGTCGAAGGATCCGATGAAGACGATAAAGCACTTGAAGAAAGTTTGACATTTTTACTGAGGGCAAGAATATAAAAACTGTAAAAGTTAAGTAAAATTGAAGTGTATTTAAAAGATGGAAGGAATATTATTGTTCCAATTTCCAAATTTCCCAGCAACAAAAGATTGCTAAGGAAAGCTATCTTTATGTAACCATATACTTTCAGCAAAAATAAAGGTCAAAATTTTATTTCATCAAAATATCTTACCACGAAATTTGTCATCAGAATTTGAGTAATTTTGCACCGCACATCTTTAATGGGGCTGACCGGTATTGACAGCGGGCAGGAGAGGTGCGTAAGCATGTCGGGCTTTGGGTTGTTGGCCCGTAAATACTAATACTCAAACAATTAATTGGCGAAAATAATTTTGCTCTTGCCGCTTAATCGAATAAAGTAGATTACGCTAATCCGGCATTAGATGCTGGAGTGGGACATTTCCCGGGTGCTGTTGATCCGAAGCGGCCCGATCAGGAGGTGCAGTAGTATCGGAAATAGTCGGCTGAAGGCTCCGAAAAGTCGGCGAAATAAAGGAGATAAGGTGATGATCGGTGGCCTTGATCCAGTCTTCATTCGAAAACCAAATCTTGGATAAGCATGTAGAAAACGTATTGCTTCCTCGTTTGGACCGGGGTTCGACTCCCCGCAGCTCCACAACAAAATGGCTGTAAATCTTTCGATTTGCAGCCATTTTTATTGAATAATATTCAATAAATTTGTTGTAACTGAGAGTAATCCTCAATGTGAGTATTGTTAATGATTTACTATAATTCATCAGAATGGCCTTAAGTTGGAATGAAATAAAAGAACGCGCAGTAACATTTTCAAAAGAATGGGCTGATGCCTGTAACGAAGAAGCAGACTCAAAACCATTTCTTATCGAATTTTTCAATGTTTTCGGTATTTCGCAGCGGAGAGTGGCCAATTTCGAGCACAAAGTAAAAAAGCTTGGAGACCACGATGGATTCATTGATCTTCTCTGGAAAGGTATCATAGTCATCGAAATGAAGAGCCGTGGCAAGAATCTTGACAAGGCTTTTCAACAGGCAAAAGATTATTTGCATGGTCTGAAACAGGAAGAACTACCCCGATACATACTTGTTTCCGACTTCGAAAACTTCCGGCTTTACGATCTTGAGGAAGATACCCAAACTACTTTTCAGCTTAAAGACTTTGTAAGTCATGTTCACCTGTTTGGATTTATTGCCGGGTATCAAAAAAGGATTTATAAAGCTGAAGACCCTGTAAACATTGAGGCTGCGCAACTTATGGGTAAGTTGCACGATGCTCTGAAAGATGCAGGTTATACAGGTCATGAATTGGAAAAATACCTTGTTCGATTACTTTTTTGCCTTTTTGCAGAGGATACCACTATTTTCGAGCTTCGGATTTTTCAGGAATATATCGAAAATAAAACCAACGAAGATGGTACTGACCTCGGTATGCACCTCGCACAGCTTTTTCAGGTTCTGAACACACCACCCGAAAAACGTCAAAAGACTTTAGACGAAATCCTGGCAGCATTTCCATACATCAACGGACATTTGTTTGAGGAGCAACTCACCTTTGCATCGTTAAATAACCGAATGCGCAAAACCCTCTTGGAGTGTTGTTACCTCGATTGGGGGAAAATATCTCCTGCCATTTTTGGGTCTTTGTTCCAGAGTGTGATGGATGCCGGCCAACGCCGCAATCTTGGTGCGCATTATACAAGCGAGAAAAATATTTTGAAGGTTATTAAGCCATTATTTCTTGATAAGTTGTGGCGCGAATTCGAAACCGTTAAATCAAACACTAATAAACTCAAGGCATTTCACCACAAAATTGCATCGCTTCGTTTCCTTGA
>CAILKW010000803.1 GCA_903834845.1 uncultured Bacteroidia bacterium
AAAGTTAATAATGTCCATAATAATTCTTTATCTGTGTCCAAATCGGGGAAAACAAAATTTTCATCTATTTCTTTTTCAATCGTTTCGTTATTAATGAGTTTTAAAAGTAGCTCCCTTGTGTAATTTGCATCCTGTTCTTTTATCCGTTCTTTCAATAAACCGTCAGAACTTGTGTTTACCCAATATGGTTTGAAACCGCTTTTATAACTTAAAGCATAATTTAATATTGACCAGGGGTTGTAAATGTTGTTCGTATTACCAAATTTATACCCGTTGTACCATTTTTTTATTTGTTCATATTCCGTTGGAACGTTAAAATCCAACAAAATCTGTTTGGTTTCTGATTCGGTAAATCCAAATTTGTCTGAAAACTCATCATCCAAAATTGAATAGACACTAACGTTATTTAAGCCGGAGAAAATACTTTCTTTTGAAATTCGTAAAATGCCGGTTATCACTCCTTTATAGAGGTAATTGTTGTCTTTAAAAGCACCGCTCAGTAAATTTCGCATAAACGAAACAACTTCATTGTAAAATTCTTTGTATCCTGCCTGTATCGGAGTATCATATTCATCAATAAGAACAACAACTTTTTGTTTATGGTAACGATACAGATATTCACTTAATTGCTTAATGCTATTTTCACAAGTTACTTCACTGGCCCTTTTGTATAAAATATCCATAAACTCTACCTGTTCAAAATCAGATAAAAAATTGTCTTGCAAAAGATAAAGATGTTGTTTATAAAGATTTACGATTTCAGCAATGATATGTTCAAAGGTATTTTTCCAGGTGTCTTTTTTTGCGTCTTTGAAACTTAAAAATAACACAGGATATTTTCCTTGTTTTTGTTTAATATCTTTTTCAGTTTGCCAAAGTTTCAGATGTAAAAAAAGTTTTTCATTTTCAGGTTGATTGATTTCAAAAAAGTATCTAAGCATTGATAAATTCAATGTTTTTCCAAATCGCCTTGGTCGGGGTAATAATAGAACAGCTTTTTCGGCCTTTATTACTTCCTTTACAAATAAGGATTTATCAACAAAATAGTTATCATTTTCAATTATACTTTTAAAATCAGAATACCCAAGATTTAACTCTTTTCTCGTTTTCATTTTTCCGCTTTTAAGTCACAAAGTTAGTCAATTATTTGTTTCTGAATATAAGAACAACAATAATGCATAGCAGCCTAAGCTACTTACTTATTGGGGAAGTTCAAGTTAATGAATGTTTACTGGCTGCGAAGAAGAACAAAAACAGGGTCGAAGGAATGGCATGAAAAAATTGGTAATAGTGGTATATGGCAAATTCAAATCCTTATATTTATCATAAGGAGATATTGAGCCATATCAATATACCATTTTTTACAAATTGCATTAAAATTAGTACCTTTGTATTGTATGATTTATTCTTACCATTTTGAATTTAATGATCAAAACAAACAGAAATATGACAACAAAGCGCAAATTCTCATCTTACGGACCAGTGAGTAAAACATCAGAGTATTATGCTCCTCGCGAAGAATTAGTCAAAAAAGCAATAACCCAACTTATGGGAGAAAATCCCGATGAAGGCGGACATTATTTTACTGTGTGGGCACCCCGACAGGCAGGTAAATCATGGAGTTTACGAGAAGCTCTTTGGCAATTGCAGCAAGATGACCGGTTTTACACCGTGAAAGTAAACCTTCAATTAGGTTTTATGGAAGCATTGCCTGTTGCTCAATACATTGTAGAACAAATAAATATGTATCTCAAATTAGGAATTGTTATTCCTAATACCCTTAAAGAATTTCAGGAAATATTCAAAAACGAAAATACAAAGAAACCGTTTATTCTGATTTTAGATGAATTTGATGATCTGAGTCCTGAAGCCATAGCCGAAATGGTAAAGGTATTCCGGAATATCTATACTACCAGGAAAGATACAAGTAAAAGCGCGTTTGAATGGGAGTATCTGCTTCATGGTATTGCTTTAATTGGTGTTCGGAGTGTCTTGGGAATCGAAAACCCCAAAGGATCACCATTCAATGTACAACGAAGCTTGTATATTCCTAACCTTACTTATGACGAAGTAAAAGGAATGTTTGATGATTATCAACGGGAATGGGGGCAACAAATTGATGAAGAGGTGATAGAAAAGCTATATTACGAAACCAACGGACAGCCCGGTCTGGTTTCGTGGTTTGGCGAACTGATGTGCGAAAAATATAACGAAACACCAGATAAGCCCCTTAAAATGCTCGACTGGTTAAATACTTGGTCCAGAGCCACTCATATAGAGCCAAATAATACAGTAATGAACTTAATCAGCAAAGCTAATCAACCTGAACACAAAGATACCGTATTAAAGCTATTTAAAATTGATGGAAAGATGCCCTTCAAATTTGAAGACCCCAACATTAATTTTCTTTATATGAACGGAATAATCAGTTTTGAAGAATCTTTAGATCAATTTGGAATAAAAACACAATATACCAAGTTTTCTAATCCTTTTGTTCAGAAAAGGCTTTTCGACCGATTTTGTTATGAATATTTTGACTATATTGGAAGACTTTACGACCCCTTACTCGAATTAGACGACATTTTTTTGGAAACAGAACTAAATGTTTATGGGTTGCTTAAACTTTACGAAATTTATCTCAAAAACAATAAGCATTGGCTTGACAAAAATTTGCCAATTAGGTCTGATGGTCGTTTTTATGAAACCTTTTACCACTTTAACCTTTTCAGATGGTTGTTCGACATGATGTATCATAGCGACGGATATGTAGTACCGGAATTTCCAACAGGAAATGGGAAAATTGATTTAATTGTTAAATATGCTGGTAAAAACTATGCCTTGGAATTAAAAAGTTTTGGCAAATTCAGTGAAATTAAAAAGCACATAGAAAAAGCAGCCCTATATGGACAACAATTAAAACTTACTGAAGTCTATTTAATTTATTTCTACGATTTTGCACTCCCAAAAGAAAGATTGGAAAAATACGAAACACAAGTGCTTGATGTAATCACTAATGTCCTTGTAAAACCGGTTTTCCTTTACCTGGACAGATAATATTTGACTTGAATTTATTGTCGGCTATTTTATTTTAATATGATAATTTATTAATCTTATTTTTAGTTTGATGAAATTAAAAAGCCTTTTCCCAATGATTTTATATGCAGCATTGCCGAGTTGTCGGGTGTGTTGCCATCGTCGTTAATACCTACGTTTTGGGCAAGGCAGCGTATTTGAACAAACAATAAAAATGCTACTGATAAAATAAGTACTCTTTTCATAATCAATTCTTTATTTCTTTATTTGAAATTTATTTTTAACGAAAAAATATTAAAAAGCCCGAATAGCACGCACGCGGTATGTGTTGTTCTTACCGGTGAAAAGATGACCACCAGTGCCGAAGTGCCAGAACCAGGCAGTGTTGTCAGTGTTCTCGGTAGAACTCCAATAGACAGCAACGGAAAAGCCCCCAACAACGTTTTTTTGTGTATACAATAAATTCAATTCGTATATTGAAGGCAAATACCAGTCACCATACGTAACACCATCAACAGTTACCGAATATTCGTTGCAAGCTGTAGCGGCAAATGGGTTTCCATCTACAGGACCCTGATTGGCAATGATTATTGCCGTATTTTTCAAACCGGCACCTAAACCATCAGCCCTGGCGCGGGTATTTGTATTACTACCACCATACCATCTGATTCCCGGAGGACCTTGGTCGATTGTAGCAGCAATCAGTCCATGTCGCCCACCATCATACACATAAAATACGATTCCACCACCATAACTGTCGCCAATGGCGTGGGTTGATCCATCCAATATTATTTTGTCAGCAGCACTCATACTTCCTGCCACGCTGGTAGTCGCAGGCGAAATTGAAATGGCAGGTGTGGTGGTCCCGGTGGCTACGCTTATCGGGGCGGTGCCGGTGACCGTTGTAACGGTGCCATTACCAGTACCAGCTCCTATGGTTGTCCTTACTGTTGCTGCATCAGGATCATGCAGAATGTCGAAAGCAAAATCGGTGATAACGTTAACGGTCAGGTTTCCTGCGCTTCTTCTGGAGGGAAATGAGTTGGCAGGAATTGAGAGATCGGTTGGTGCTGCCGCTGAACCTGCATTGTTTACCTTGATTGAGTTTGCTGCCATATTTGCCATCTTGGAATTGGTAACAGAGCTGGCAGAAATGACAGCAGGAAAACTTCCTGTCCCCGATCCTGTAACATCGCCCGTAAGCGTAATGGTTTGGTTGCCGGTGTTTGTGCCGGTTATGGCATCCAATTTTGTTTTATCAGCAGCACTCATACTTCCGGCTGCACTGGTTGTTGCCGCTGAAATTGAAATTGCTGGAGCGTTTCCACCGGATGAAACAATCGGAGATGTTCCTGTAACACCAGTGACTGTCCCCAATGTAGGTGAAGCCCAACTCATCACACCAGATGTAGTAGTACTTAGAACCTGTCCGTTGCTTGTTGGAGCTGTAGTAGGCAAAGTAAGTGTATAAGAAGTTGGTGCAGCAGGGGCTTGCAAACCTACATATCCTGAAGTAGTACCGTAATACTTCACATTGCCACGTATAACAGTTGATATAATGGATTCGTTACCCAAAGTAACGGTATTGCTTCCAGCACCCGTTGCATCATATCCAATCACTATTTCATTGGTATTCCCATTGGATCTGGATTTAGTAAAAGTACCTATATACACAGAATTTGAACTTGTTGAATTGGCGGTTATAAAATCTGCTATATATCTGCCTGCTGAAACTCCAACGGCTATGTTATTAATACCAGTTGTGTTGTTGTTTAAGGCCAAATAGCCATCGGCTGTGTTTTGATAACCCGTTGTGTTAGAGAATAAAGCTTTATAACCATTGGCTGTGTTGGAAAAACCATCTGTAATGGCATTTAAGGTCTGATATCCAAACGATGTATTGGTGCCGGAGCTTACTTCACCTGCATTGTTTCCAAATACTTTAAAGACAAGTGCTTTATTGTCAGTTGTACCAATAAAGTTAGTTCCGGGAGTGGTGCCTGAGTTACCGGTCAGATTCCAACCTGCCTGTAACCCATCTAATTTTGTTTTATCAGCTGCGCTCATACTGCCTGCAGCACTAGTAGTAGCTGCCAAAATTGAAATGGCTGGAGCGGTCCCACCGGATGAAACAATAGGAGCCGTACCGGTAACTCCGGTAACGGTTCCACCAGTCGGAGCAGTCCAGCTTGTGCCTCCGCTACCGTCAGTTGTCAGAATATTTCCGCTTGTACCCCGTGTTGCAGGCAGGGCAAGGCTTGTTCCTGTTCCGTTTCCATTGATTGTCAATGAGCCGCCAATGGTGGTATTTGCATTTTTCAGTACGGTTAAAGCGTTGCTTCGTGCTGCGTCGGGAATCCCATTACCAACCACAAACAGCCGGTCGGTTGCAACAAAACTGGCTGCATTTCCTGTACCTACAGTTGCGTATAATCCAAGCACACATTCGCCATACGATTGAGCAGTGTTCCCATAGCCTCCTCCAACAAACGAATTATTGCCGGTTGCTTGATTCATTTGGCCACCACCAATTACAGAATACCAACCTGAAGCAACATTCATATACCCTCCTCCGATAAAAGAAACATAACCGCCTACCGTATTTATGCGTCCTCCAACAAGAGCCGAAAACAAACCGGAAGCATTATTGTTAAGACCACCAACAATAGCGGAATATGAGCCTGCTTGAAGTGGTGATACATAGGTTATCGAATTATTACTTCCACCCACAATAACCGAATAATCGCCACTGGCAACTTGAGTATTTGAAGATCTAATCATTTGCAAATCTACTGCAAGAACCCCTCTATTGTTTCCTCCGGCAGTTGTACCGTCGGGTTGTTGAGCTAAAATTCCGCCATTGCCTTTGGGCGAAAGTACAAAGTCCACATCGGTTTGGGCATCGTTTCGTGCCAACAGTTTTACACCGTATTTGCTGTTATACAGATAATTGCTTTCGGTGAAGTTTGTCAAACCTGTATAAGGGCTTGCCCAACTTGTGCCGCCGCTGCCGTCGGCGGTAAGAACATTGCCGCTTGTGCCTCTTGTTGCAGGAAGGGTTAGGCTTGTTCCTGTTCCATTTCCATTTATTGTCAACGAGCCGCCTATGGTGGTGTTTGCATTTTTATGGATGGTGAGTGCATTGCTTCTCGCTTCGGTTCCAGTACCGTTTCCAATTGAGAAAAGGCGGTCAGTTGAATTTATCTGGGTAACGCCATTTGCCCCGGGAGTATAGCTAGTGGAAAAATAACCCAGAACAGTCTCACCGAAGGAAGGTGCAGTATTATCAGTACCGCCAATAAATGAAAAACTACCAGAAGCA
>CAILKW010000804.1 GCA_903834845.1 uncultured Bacteroidia bacterium
AAGAAAAACAATCGGTTGCTAACAAAACCGAATCGCAATCGGGGTAAAGTACTGAAATAGAGATTATCGTTCTTTTAGAGATTTGAGTCACAAGCAAGTTAAAGTTTCCAAAATCCCCGACAGAAATCAGCTTCCAACTTTTAGCGCATTTTCCAAATTACTCGGATACCAGTGAAAAAGTATAAGTATGTGATTGACAACGAATAAGTTTAAAATGATTAAAATGAAAAAAGTAAATTATATCATATTTTTATTTGCATTGACTTCATTTGTGAATCCAATAGAAGATGAGCCTTTTAATATATTGAATCTCAAATGCGAATACCGCAATAACCCATTGGGTATTGATGTTCCTAATCCGACATTGGGCTGGCAGGTTGAAACTACTGAAAAAAGCTGGATACAAAGTGCTTACGAAATATCGGTTGCAAGTACCGAAAATTTGCTTACCCAGGATAAAGGAGATATTTGGGAAAGTGGTAAAATCAATTCATCTGAAAGTGCCAATATCATATATGAAGGAAAAAAATTAATTTCAAATACAAAATATTATTGGAAAGTGCGTGTATGGGACAGTAAAGGAAAGCAATCAGTTTGGAGCAAACCCGCTTTTTGGCATACCGGAATATTTGATGCTGATGAATGGCATGCAAAATGGATTTCGTCTCGCTATGTTGAAGCAAAACAAGGACATTTGCAAATTCCTGAACGGGCTGAGCCATGGATTTTTCTTCCGACAACACCTGATACAGCTGCCTTGCTTCTTCGCAAGAAAACGGAAGTTGCTAAACAACCCGTTAAGGCTATAGCTTTTATAAGCGGTCTTGGTTACTATGAGCTATACATTAACGGCAGAAAAGTAGGCGACCATATTCTGGATCCTAATTTTACCGATTATAATGCAAGAGTAAACTATTTAACATATAATGTTCTGAATTTTATTAAACCCGGAGAAAATGTAATTGGTGTAATACTTGGTAATGGCTGGTTTAACTTACCTACTCCAGATTTATTTCAGAACGAAAAAGCCTGCTGGAAAACTGCACCTAAATTACTTTTGAATATTTCCATTTCATTTACTGATGGCACAACCCAAACCATTGTTTCTGATGGTACCTGGAAATGGAATACGGGAGAAATCGTATTCAATTGCATCAGAGGAGGAGAAACCATCGACAACCGACAAAAAAGAAAAGGTTGGGATAATATCGGTTACGATGACAGCCTATGGAAAACAGTTGTTGAAGTACCGGCACCATTTGGCACTCTTTCAGCTCAGAACATGCCACCAATGCGCATCAACGAATCGGTAAAGCCGGTTAAAATGTGGGAACATGAAAAAGGAGTTTTTATATTCGATTTTGGTAAAAACATAACAGGTTTCATACAGTTAAAAATCGCAGGGAAAGAAGGGCAAACATTAATACTTAATTCCAACGAAAAACTTCTTAAAGATAGTACTCTCGATATAAATAATAGCCATAGTCATACCTTTGGCCGTTTTCAGAAAGAAATATTCATATTAAATGGCGATGGAGAAGAAACTTTTGAGCCTCGTTTCACGTATCACGGATTCAGATATGTACAGGTTGAAGGTATCACTTCTAAGCCAAATATTGACTGTATTTCAGCGAAAAGTGTTCATACAGATTTACAATATGCCGGAGAATTTGAATGTTCGAATAACAGGATTAACCAGTTAAATAAAGCAATACAGCGAACCCTCCTCAATTGCATACATGGTATGCCAGGAGAAGAGCCGGTACGCGAAAAAATGGGTTGGAATCTCGATAACTATGGAAACATGCTATCTTATATATATAATTTTGATGCTGCTACAAGTTTCATTAAGTTATTTAAGGATTTGATAGATGGTCAGGAATCGAACGGCCATATACCACCTATAATTCCTACTGACGGTTGGGGTTATCTTCAGTCCGGCAACAAACTGGGTTTTACACATACCGAAGCAAATACCATTTATTGCGATGATCCCTGGTGGGGGGCGGCTCTTGCCATTGTAGCCAACAGGCTTTATGACCTTTATGGCGATAAAAGGATTCTTGAAGAAGCCTACAGACCTATGAAAAAGTATGTAGATTTCATAACATCTACTGCCGAAAATAATATCATTAAATGGTCGCTTGGCGATTGGTGCGATAAAGATTGGGGAAATTCTCCCGGGCCTGGCAATACATCTGTTGAGCTTACTTCCACTGCAGGATATTATTACCTCGTTATATTACTAAGCTACAATGCCAGCACTATTGGCAGAAAAGAAGATTCAGGCAAATATTCTTTATTGGCAGAAAATATTAAGGCTACTTTCAATCAAAAATTCTTAAATAAAGAAAACGGAATGTATGAGCGAGGCTCTCAGACTGCACAGGCTTTGGCACTTTCTGTCGGTCTGGTTCCCGATGATTACAGAGTAAAAGCTGAAGAGATTTTAATCAACGATATTAAAATCAATGAATATCATACTTCTACCGGATTTATTGGTGTGATGCCTGAAATGAACTGGCTGGCTGAAAATTCTCATGCCGAAATAGCCTTCAGAATGATATCACAGGAAGAGGCTCCCGGATGGCTTTATATGGTGAAAGACGAAACCAGTACTTTAGGTGAACAGTTATACAGCCGTAACAAGAATTTCCATCATCCTTTCGGTGCATACATTGGGTCGTGGTTTTACGAATATGTAGCTGGAATCAGGTCCGACAGAGCTGAACCTGGTTTTAAGAAAATTATTATACATCCACATTTTATAAGTAGTTTAACTTTTGCCAAAGGCGAATACAAATCAATTTATGGAACTATTAAATCCGAATGGAAACAAGAGCACAATAAAATCTTGCTAAATATAAGTATTCCTGCTAATACGACAGCCGCAGTATATCTTCCAACTTCCAACGTTAATAATATAACTGAAACCGGGAAGCCTGTTGTGAACCGAAAAGACATTTACCTGATTAAACAAGAAAAAGATAATACTATAATTCAAACTGGTTCAGGGAATTATTCTTTTATTGTGAAATTGAATAATATTAATTAAGGTCTTTTTTTAGAAATAAAATAAACGCGCTACACCACGCAATATAGCCCAGAAGGATTTAGTGGCATGTACATGGTGTATAGAATTTATAAGGAAAGGCCTAAAATAAAACTATTAACCGAATTTTATTTAATGAATTCGTCTCAAGTAAAATATAAAAAATTAATGTAAAAAATGCTTTCTAATTGGTACTTTTTAAAAAAATTGATTCAGGTAATTTTATTGTTTTTTTCTTAATTGACAACATTTATCAAAAAATTAAAGCCATGAAACGAAATCTTATTTCTTACAGCCTGTCTTCATTGTTAATATTGCTAATAATGTTAATTGTGATATTCGTAATTCCCGCACATTCTCAGGAAAGGAAGGATATATACCGGAGCAAAAGTTTTTTTATAGAGTTTGGAGGTAGTGGTGTAGCCGTCTTGACGGGGAATTATGATTTTCGATTTTTCAAAGGTCGTAATGACGGGATAGGTATGCGAATTGGAATTGGAGGAGAATCCTCCAATTCTAAACCTTTGTTTGGTGATGGTGAAATAAAAATCAAATTATTCACTGTGCCTTTAGAGGTTAATTATATTCTCGGTAAAAAAAGATTTTCATTCGAAATAGGTTATTCACTGACTTATATCTCTGAAACTGAATATTCAAGCTTGCAATATTCTGGGTATAACAAAACGAATCAATCTGGAAGCTTCGTTGTTTCTTATGTTCCTATGGGGTTTAGATTAAAACCAAAGACGGACGGTTTCATGTTGAAATTTAATTTGGGACCACTGATCAATTATTCAGCTCCAAATGTATTTCACAGAGATAAAAATCAATTTTGGTTTGGATTAGCTATTGGGTATTCATTTTATTAAATCGTTGGGATGCCCCGCCGAGAGTAATCGTTGACCTAGTATTTATATTTTTCATCACAGTTGTTTTCTGGAAAATTTATTCCAAACGGTTGGATTGGATATATGATTACAAAGACAGCTTTTTCGGAGAGAATGAACATAGAAGGAGGAAAAACGCTGAAAATGAAAAATTGTGAATAAACAAATAGAAATATTCAATGACACGCCAACACAGTGAATATTACAGAGTGGGAACGGTGGTGTGCGAGCAGCAGATTCCTGCATCTATTTTCGATTCCTACCGAACGAAAATCAAACCGAGTATCCCCTACAAAAACTTAAACCAACCGTTATCGGTCATGTTTGGCAACAGTGTGAACTCCAAACTGACTGAAAGAAGTTTACAATCGCACTGACAAACGGAGATGCTGAAAACCGAACAGAGTAGGCAAACAAAAAGTGTCGAGTCAGCACTATAATCACGGACAACAAAATCATGAAAGGATTAATGAAAACATTTAAAGTTATCACGATAATATCAATGATATTAACCATTACGGTAGCAGCTGCCAGCGTTATTGGTGTAGCAATCACAGGTTTATATCCAGGGATTATTGTGCTTTTGTTATTGACTCTGATTCCGATTGCGTCTAATTTTTACGCTAAAATAATTATTGGCAAATCCAATGTCTTTCAGAGAAATTTTTACATAACACTCATAGTTACTAATTTGCTGACGATGTTGGTTGTGTTATGGATGACATTTGTTATCCTGGTTGATCGTGTTTTTAGTATCATATTATGATATTGTTGATTTTTAAGTAATAATAACTGCAGGATAGCCGAACCAATAACTGTACACTTGCAATAGGCGGGGTTTCGTGCTCAGCAGACAGTTTCGTGGTAACAGAAAGTTCAATTCTCCGCATAAACATTTCTACTGAAAAACCCGCCTACCTCAAATCTGCCAACCGTTATTGCAATGATTAGAAAATTAACGAGCAATATGTATAGAAAGACAATAATTGATTCAATAATAGTGATAGTGACATTTTTGATTGCTTTTTACGGCAACCGAACACTATCAGATTATTTTGAAATTTCCATTTCTTCTGCTTATCTGAAAATAGCCTATTCCTATTTGTGGTGGATATTACCAACAGCCTTTATTACTGGACTTTTATACGGATTTCATAAGATAATTGATAATGTTGGTATTCAAAAAGGCTATATATCAGGACTTTTATTTTCAATTATAACTGTATTACCTATGCTAATAAGCTCAGCACTAATTGGCCGGATTGGAGCAGATTTAAAAATGTTAGGTCTTATTCATCAGACACTTTTTGCAGGGTTTATGGAGGAGTATCTTTTTAGAGGTTTTTTATTTGGAATATTATTCAGAAAATTAGGTTGGGGATTTATTCCTGCTTCAATATTAGGAGCCTTAATTTTCGGATTAGGACATATTTATCAAGGCTCTACATTTCTCGAAACGACAGGAGTCTTTTTGGTAACTTCCCTGGGAGCGGTTTGGTTCGCATGGTTATATATTGAATGGAATAATAACCTATGGGTTCCCATATTTCTTCATATTCTAATGAATCTTTCATGGGGATTGTTTGACGTAAGTAGTAACGCATTGGGGGGATTATATACAAACCTGTTTAGAATAATCACAATTGCTTTAACAATATTAGTAACTATTGTATGCAATAAGAAAACCGGATTAAGAATAAACAGAAAGAATTTGATTGTAAACACTTACAACCGCTAACAGCAAGTTAATAGCTTATGGGCTGCGGATGTTTTTATAAGTTCGGTGCTTTGGGATTACTTTACTATCGTGGGACAAGAAATCGGATCAAACTCCCAAAGGCATCCAAATTTCGAAAAATAAACTAAAAGCGTATTACGACACACTACTAAAACAATATAAGCATAAAAATAAAACCAATTAATCAAATTATGAAATCGATAAATCGAAAATAACAAGTGTATTTCCAGAAAATATTTGTACCATAAATGAATAAAAAATATACAATAAATGAGAAGTGGATAAAAGCATCAATTGCAGGAACAATTTGGGCAGCCTCTGAAATAGTACTTGGTAGTTTTTTGCATAATCTCAAAATTCCTTTTAGCTCAAATGTCTTAACAGCAATAGGAATTATCATTTTAATTTCAACCAGTTATATTTGGACGGAGAAAGGTTTGTTTTGGCGTTCAGGTTTAATTTGTGCATTAATGAAAACCATATCGCCAAGTGCAATTATTTTTGGACCAATGATTGCAATTTTTAGCCAAGCTGCTTTGCTTGAAATTTCAGTACGTATTTTCAGAAAAAATATCTTTAGTTTTATTGTTGGTGCTATGCTTGCTATGTCGTGGAATTTATTTCAAAAAATAATCAATTTTATTATATTCTACGGTACTAATATTGTAGCTATTTATGCCGACCTATTGAAATATGCTCAAAAACAATTAAATACAAACATTGATTTATTCTGGTCACCAATTTTGGTTTTATTCTCAATTTATTGTTTGTTGGGTTTAATTTCTGCAATAATTGGGATTAAAGTGGGTCGAAAAATTTTGAAACAACCATCTGAAAATAAATCAATAAATTACAATAATTATAAACCAAATCAAAATAATAATAAACTACCGTTCAATTATTCGGTTATTTGGCTTTTTGCTAATTTAATTCTAATTATAAGTTCATTCATATTGTTAAACTTTACTTCCTGGATTACTTGGAGTATTTCAATTGCATTAATTGTTTTGACTTGGATTTTGAGATATAAACGTGCATTGCACCAATTATCGAAACCGAAACTTTGGATATATTTTGTAATTATAACAATGATTACCGCCTTTGTTTTCAACAAAATCCAATCAAATAATTTTGTAAATGGACTTTTGATTGGTATTCAAATGAATTTTAGAGCAATTATTATTATTCTTGGTTTTTCGGTATTAGGTACAGAATTATATAATCCTAAAATTAGAGATTATTTTTTGAAAACGTCATTTAAACAATTACCATTAGCATTAGAACTTTCATTTGAAAGTTTGCCTTTAATGATTGCATATATTCCAGAATTTAAAGTAATTATCAAAAACCCAGTTTCGATTATCTATCAAATTATTTCACAAATTGAGTTTCGGCTAAACGAAATAAAAAATAATTTATCAAAAAAAATATTTATAATTTCAGGTTCCATAGGACAAGGCAAAACAACACAAATACAAAAAATTGTTGAATCACTGAAATCACAAAATATTACAGTTGGAGGAATTTTCTCACCCAGAATAATGGAAAATGAAACAACTATCGGCTATGATATCGTTGATATTATGACTGATAACAGAGTAAAATTTTTAAGAAAAACAACTAACGAAAACCAAACTAAAATAGGTAATTACAGTATTTTACCAGATGGATTTCAAATAGGTATAAATGCCTTAACAACATCGAAAAACCGAAACAATAAAATAGTAATAATTGACGAAGTGGGTAAATTGGAACTTGAAAATAAAGGTTGGGCTAAGAATATTACCAATTTAATAAATACATCGAACAACAATCTGATTTTATCAGTTCGTGATAGTTTAACCCAACTCGTAATTCAGAAATGGAATTTAAAGGATTATACAATTTTTAATATTTCCGAAAGTAATTCTTTAAAAATATGCAACTCGATAACAGAACAGATTAATTAACTGATAATTAAAGTATCTATACATGCCACATTAAATCGTTGTTTCTTTTTGAGGGCATTGTGCTAAATTCTAACTTATTCAAAACGGGAATTCCCCGGATCACAAACATTGATGCCGCGAAAAACCAATAGAAAGAAGCAATGCATTAACTATCTGTTAATTACCGGTATGATTTGCAGACTGAAAAGCAACAATTTGCAACATTAGAATACAAATATATATTTTGGATCAAATCCCACAGAAACAATTTACATCCAAATAAATAAAAATGACTATCTGCGAGCAATTGAAATACTCAATAATAGTCCATATAAGGAACTATTTAGCAACTCATAATAGCAGCTACTCATAAGCTGGGTTTCGCTCCTTCGTTGACAGGAAAATAATAAATTGAAATAAAGCACTTTGTATAAGTTCGGCAACTAAATCCCTCCAGCATGTAGCTGCGTAATGGGATAAGATGAAGACCACCCACCAACGATAATGAAACGATTAAATGAAAAAGATTAAAGATCAAATAGAGAAAAAGGTTTTTGAAACACCATTCATTGATACTCATGAGCATTTGATTGATGAATATGAACGGTTGGCTTGTATAGAACCCATAATTCCATGCGATGATTGGGCTTTATTACTTAATCACTATTTCAGCTTTGACTTGATTTCATCTGGAATTTCAAAAAATCAGATAGATAATTTGTTTTCAAAAAACGTTACTCCAATTAATAAATGGAGGATTTTAAAGGAATATTGGCCATATTTAAAAAACACAACTTCCGGAATTGTATTTCGACATACTGTTAAGATACTTTACGGTATAAACGAAATTTCAGAAGATAATATTCCTGAACTACAAAAGAGATACGAGCAAACAAGAAAAAAAGGATTTTATAAATATATCATCCAAGATATAGCACATATTAAGCATTGCCATGTGCATTCACCGATTAGCGCATGTAAAAAAAGTGAGTTTTCCGACTTAATATTTCAAGATATTGCATTAAACGGACTAATTCGAGTGGCAATAGAACCCTATTCTGTACCTGAAAACGTTAAGATTAATTCCTTATCAGATTGGCACTCACTAATTGACTGGTGGTTTTCGGAATATAACCAAATTTCAAAAGGAGTGAAAATTGGAAACGCTTATTTCAGAAGGCTTAATTTTGAAAGGGTTGAAGCCAACGAAGTTGAAAAGATATTTATAAGAAAAATCCATTTACAAATAGTTAGTAATGAGGATGAAAAAAAACTTCAAGACCATTTGTTTTGGTACTGTGTTGACAAAGCCACAGAATATGAATTGCCTGTAAAAATGCACACTGGCCAATGGGCTATGAATAATGCAATGAACATGAACTGGGTAAAGGACAATCCCTCAGATTGTGCTTCACTTTGCAAGCAAGCTCCAAATACGAAATTTATCTTTTTCCACTTATGTTATCCTCATTACGAGGAAATGCTTTCTTTAGCAAAAAATTATTCTAACGCATATATTGATATGTGCTGGTCATGGTCTATTAATCCTTTGGCAGCTAAAGATTTTTTGAAAAAATTTATACTAACAGTACCAAATAATAAAATCTTCACTTTTGGAGGCGATGATAAGATAGTCGAGAATTTAATTGGACATGCTTTCGTTGCACGTAAAGGGATTTCTCAGGCATTGAATGAATTAGTAACTGAAAACTGGATAACAATAGGAGATGCCTTAGATTTAACAGATGATATAATGTATAAAAACGCCGAGAAAATATTTAAGAAATAAAATATAGTGGCGCTAAAACCAATATAAAACATTGGAGTTTAAGTTTTATTCCAAGCGCATCTGGCCGTTAAGTTTATTATAGGATGATAGGTTCGCAGCCCGAAATCTCCAACGATATTATACCGACAAACATTGTTGCAATAAGTCAGAGGAAAAAACACTGAATGTATAATAATTATAAAATGATATGAAAGAAAAAAAGGCATTAAGGATTTTATTTATTATTCTGATAATAATATCTAATATCAGTTTGGACCAAATTTCAAAAAATATTGTAAGACAAAAAATTGAATATAATACTCAGATAACTGTGATTAATAAGTATTTGATTCTTACGAAGGTTGAAAATTCCGGGGCATTTTTAGGATTAGGAGATTCTATTTATCGGCCGATATACAAATTATTAATGATTTTATTACCATTAATAGTACTTTGTTATGCACTGTATTATTTAATAAAAAGAGATACTTTATCTATATCACTGATTATTGGGATAAGTTTTTTAACAGGTGGAGGATTAGGAAATATATATGATAGAATACTATATGGTTCTGTGACAGATTTTTTGTACTTCGATTTTGTATTATTTCATACAGGAATTGTGAATATTGCAGATATTTCTGTTACTATAGGACTTTTTTTAACTATATATGGATTCTATGTCAATCGAAAAGAATTCAATATTAAGAAAATAGAATAATATTATTGAGTATTTTCCTGATAAATTAAGGGTTACAGATTTATTACATGAATATGAAAATGGTAAATGGGTTCAAAAAGTAAGTTCGTATTATAAAATAAGGATAAGTCGTGAATTGGTTTTAGGATTTTTCAAGGATTCCGGATTTAAGATTAGCTTTGATAATAATACTAATCGAATGATTACAATAATAGGACAAAAAAATTAGAATAAATATCACTAAATTATGAAAAGAATTACATTTATTTCAACAATATTGTATATATTAGCAATCAATTACATTTTGGGATCCCCAGTAGAAAGAATGGACAATAAGGACTCATTGCGAATTGTAATTACATTTAATAACTGTTCTTCTGATACAAATCTTAAGGCCGGACCCGGCTTTTCAGCATGGATTGAATATAAGGAAAGAGTCCTTATTTTCGATACAGGTAGCGATTACCTTACTTTATTAGAAAATATGGAAAAGCTGAATCTCGATTTCATGAAAGTAACTGATATCTTCATTTCTCACAACCATTGGGATCATATATACGGTATTCCGGGTATTGCTGGTGTAAAAAACTTTCAGGTAAATACATTTATCCCAAAATCGTCAGTTGATGCTATTATACAACAAGTTCCAAGACTAATATATAAAGAAGTAAATGAGTTTAAAGAGCTATATCCCGGAATTTGGAGTACTGGTGAAATGAGTTCTAAATTTCTAAATACCACTATTGCCGAGCAAATGATTATTCTCGAGACAAAAGAAGGACTTATTGTAATAACCGGATGTTCGCACCCAGGAATCGAAACCCTGATAAACCTTGTTAAAGGTAAATTTCCGGGAAAAACAATTAAGCTACTAATTGGGGGATTTCATCTGGAAAAGAAAACAAAAGAGGAAATCAAACTTATTTCAGACTATCTTAAGGAGACAGGTATAAAAGCTATTGCTCCTTCACACTGCACAGGTGAAACTGCTATTGAATATTTTAAAAATAGCAATGGAGTAGATTATATTCAGATGTTTTTAGGGAATGAGTACAAAATATTGAACGTCAAGCTTTAAATCCAATTTGATAATTAGAAATTGATACAAAAAATAAATAATAACTTAATTGTCAATATTACATTTAAATACAACAGCTTTCCAGCGTCTAATAAACGTCAAGTATCATTTTTGGTAATAAGCCAAACCTCACCACCGACATGTCGAATGTAGCTCAAATGCTACCTGACGCCAACCATTATTGCAACCAATTGAAAAGAAACAGAGATAGAGGGCAAACCTTACAACGAAGTTTTGAGTTTTAAGATGTGCCTCACCGAAAACCAAGTATTGCGTTTCAAATAAGAAGGTGAAAACAATCGGTTGCTAATAAAAACAAATTTTCTTCGTGGTAAAGTTCAGGAATAGAGATTATCATTCTTATAAAGATTTACGTCACAAGCAAGTTTAAGTTTAGCAAATCCCTGACTGCAATTAGCTTCGGTCGTTATAAACTATTTAGTTATACATTAACTGACAGATGATTAATTCTACATTAACTTTAATTATAGAATTACTTGCAAATTAAATCCGAAAATAGATATAGAATATTATATCTAAAAACTACGGTGAAATCAAAAATCAAAAATCAAAAATTCTAAATGCTATGATTTACAGTAAATTAAGATTAGTTGCTTGTTTTGTTGTAATTATTCTAAACAGTATTTCAATCAGTGGACAAGGATTGGATTCATTAAGAAATTCATTTGTTTCACCACCGGATGCAGTGAAACCACTGGTTTATTGGTGGTGGCTTTTCAATCGCGTTGATAAAGCAGGAATTACACGAGATTTAGAGCAGTTTAAAGCTAAAGGTATCGGTGGGGTTAATCTGATTTGCACCGGAGGATATGCCGGAAAGACACCTCTTCTTGGTGTGAAGTATCAAAGCCCCGAATGGTGGGAGCTATTCCGCCACGCAGTCAAAGAAGCCAAACGGGTAAATATTGAGTTAGGCTTCAACCTCTCGGCTGGTGGCTGGACGATGCAAGGTCCTTGGGTAACAAAGGATAACGCGATGAAGAAGGTTGTATCATCTGAATTAAAAGTCTTAGGCCCAACTAAATTCTCCGGAAAACTTCCTCAGCCCGAAACGGTGGATGGGTATTATCATGATATTTGGGTACAAGCTTTCCGGGTGGATGGCAATACAAAAAATGTAGATCTTACTTCGGTTGTTGATATAACAGACCGGTTGAAACCCGATGGTCAGCTCGACTGGGAAGTACCTGATGGGCAATGGGTCATCTTACGGAATGGCTATACGCTGACCGGACATTTGTGGAGCAAGTGGTTTGCCTATCCCGGTCCTCCTCAAGCCGACACATTCGAAGGTGGTGATGGCTATGAGATTGATTATCTGAAATCCTCTGCATTAGACGATCACTTCGAACATCTGGGCAAACCATTACTGGAAGAAGCAAAAAAGGCAGGTGGACATATAGCCTATTTTTGGTCGGATAGCTGGGAATGTGGTAAACTCACCTGGACCCAGGATTTTTCAAATCAATTCAGCAGATTTCGCGGTTATGATTTGAAGCCATATATGCCAGTTTTAGCCGGATATACTGTTGCCAATGCAGAGGTATCAGCTCGATTTCGTGAAGATTTTGACCGCACGATTCAGGATTGCATTTCAGAGAATTTTTACGGCCATTTCATGGAGCTGTGTCATAAGAACGGGGTAAAAGTGGGGAATGAGGCAGGAGGACCTAATGACATTCCTCCTCAGGATGTATTGAAGAACTTGGGATATTGTGATATACCTGCTGGCGAATTTTGGGTAAACGGCCATCGTAAAGCACAAAATGGGTACAATTCCGACATGTCGTTGAGGCTCAATCTGAAGCAAACAGCAACTGCAGCTCATATTTATGGAAAGCGTGAAGCTATGGCTGAGGCATTTACGATGATGGATGGAGATGCTACACATTGGGCTTTGGGTCCCGCCGATTTGAAACCTTATGCCAATGATGCATTTTGTGAGGGAATCAATCGTTTTATGTTACATCAGGCAACTTGCCAGCCACCTTCTGACGGTAAGCCGGGTTATGAATTTTGTGCAGGTCAGCATTTTACACCAAACCTTACATGGTGGGAGCAGTCACCGTCATTCTTTAGCTATCTCTCCCGTTGCCAGTACATGCTACAACAGGGAACCTTCGTTGCTGACGTTTGTTTTTATCTGGGAGAACGGCCACCAATATTGGCACCACCCAAATACCTTGTTCCCTCACTTGGCGCAGGTTACGACTGCGATTACAGCAATTCAGATGTGTTACTCAACCGGATGTCTGTCAGGAATGGACGGATTGTACTACCGGACGGAATGAACTACCGGCTTTTAGTTTTGCAAAATTGCACTTCGCCTTCTCAGGAGATTTGTGACAAAGTTGGCTCGTATCAGAAATTACAGGTTTCATCGGTTCCTTCAACTGCAATGTCACTCGAGGTAATTAAAAAGATACGGGAGTTGATTCTCTCTGGGGCAACCGTAGTTGGGCCTCCTCCGAAGAACGCTACGGGTCTCAAAAAATATCCTGAGCGTGATGAGCTTGTGAAAAAAATCGCTTATGAAATCTGGGGCGACTTAGACGGCAAAAACCGCACTGAACGAAAATTTGGAAAAGGCCGGGTGATCTGGGGAAAAACTCCACGAGAAATACTTCTCTCTGATGGCGTAACTCCCGATTTTACTTTTCAGGGACAGGAGGCAAAGCCTGGGCAGTTTGACTATATTCATCGTAAACAAGGAAATACAGACATATATTTTGTTATCAATCGAACCAATCAGCCTGAGAAGAATGATTTTACTTTCCGTGTGGCTGGAAAACAACCGGAAGTATGGAATGTAGTAACAGGTGAAATTCACGAAGCTAATACCTTTGTGCAGACTAAGGGAACCACAACCATGAACCTTCATCTGGATCGTTTTGACTCGTATTTCATTGTGTTTCGAAAATCTGTTTCCACTGACTCTAAAGGATCGGGAAAAGAGAATTTCCCCGAATTGAAAGAAATTACTGAATTGAAAGGTTCGTGGCAAATTTCATTCGACCCACAATGGGGCGGCCCTGATACTGTGACATTTCCCAAACTGATCAGTTGGACTGACCGACTTGAGGAGTGTATTAAATATTATTCGGGCAAAGCCACCTATAAAAAGACATTTGATTTGAGTATGAATCCAGATGGAAAAAGGATAGCCATGCCTAAAACAGGAAGTCTGTTTCTCGATTTGGGAGAAATTAAGGATGTGGCAGAAGTCCGGCTAAACGGGAAAAAACTCGGCGTTCTTTGGTGTTCTCCCTGGCGTGTTGAAATTACTGATGCTGTCAAACCAATAGGAAATCTATTAGAGGTTGATGTTATAAACTTATGGGCTAATCGCGTTATTGGTGATCTGAATAAACCTAAAGAAGAAAGGTTTACTAAAACACATGACGGATTTCGTTTTGATTTTCTAACTGGTAAAACACCTCTTATCAAGTCGGGATTACTCGGACCGGTGAAGCTGTATTTGTCAGCTGATTAATGTGTTAAGATATTTTATAAGAAAAATTAGGACAAAAAAATTATGAGACGCTACAACCTTATTTTGTTAATCCTGTTTGCCTGGATAACCATGTCGAGCGGGCAAAATCGTGACTTGACCCAAGGGTTTAAAATACCTGAACCTTATCCCGTTATTTCAGGAAAATTTTCAGGGAATGAAATATCCGAATCTCTTGATCCTCTGGTAGGATACAAATGGGAAAAGACCCATGCTGATGATGATTTGGAGATTTATATATTACATCCCCAACGAATAACCTCGGATCTGCCTGCAAATGTTCAATTTGGGAAGGACAATGCTTTGCCAATCAAGCTGAAAAGTGCCTGCAACCTGATGTTTGATTTTGGCAGGGAAAATGCAGGATGGCTGGAGTTTGATTCGGATGATTTTGACGGGAAAGTTGAAATGAGTATCAGCGAGTACAATGAACCGGCAGTTTTAAATTCGGGAGCCACAAACCCAAAAAAGACGTTGGCACCAATCAAATATGGGTCAACCTATCGTTTGGAATTGAATAAAGAATTGTATGAAGGAGTTCGTTTCGGATGGATTCATATCAGAAGCCTGAACAAACCTTGTACAATAAAGGATGTCCGTCTGGTATGTCAGGTGAAACCTACAAATTATCGCGGAAGCTTCTCATGCAGTAATGAAATGCTTACCCGTATTTGGTATGCCGGAGCTTATACTTTAAAGCTTAATTTTCAAAAAGATTTTTTCGGAGCCATCCTGATGGAGCGCAGTGATCGTTTTTCATGGACAGGCGATGCCTATCCTGCACAGGCAGCGTCAATGGTGGCTTTCGGTAATTATGACTTTGTTCGGAAAAACCTTTTTCATACTTCCATCCAGTCGAATAGCATTGCCAGTTATCCGGTTTATTGGGTGTTAAGCCTGGTTGATTATTGCAATTATACCGGCGATAAAGCCACTTTGAGTGAATTGCTGGATAATGCCTGTAAGAAGCTTGATGATGCATATACTCATTTTGATCGTCCTACCAGATTAAGCTTCAACGGTTGGGACGAACGATTGGGGGCAGGGTTTGAGAATCCTGATTGTGTCGAGTCTCAATATGTTTATCGAACCCTTTCAATTCAGGCGTGGAAAAAGTTTAGCCAATTGATGAATTGGTTCGGAAGAAGCGACCTGTCAAAAAAATATGAACGATTTATTGATGAAAAGATGACTCAGTTGCGCCAAACAACAAACTGGCCTGACGTTTTAGGAATTCATGCCTCCTCCAATATCTTGAATGCAGGAATTGTTAAGCCTTCTGAAGAGGAAGAGATGTGGAAAAAATCTTTTAGTGACCGACAGCAACGGTTGTCCTATTCGCCATTCAATCAGTTTTTTATTATACAGGCGATGACACTTATGGAAAAACAGGAAGAGGCATTAAGCACAATAGATGATTGCTGGGGCGGCCAGTTACGTTATGGCGGAACTTCTTTTTTTGAGGTGTATCGCCCTTCGTGGAATGAAGCTGTTGGACGCAATGGCGCACCGGTAAATAACCAGTGTGGATATACCAGTCTGGCTCACCCCTGGAGTGCCGGAGTCACGAAATGGATATCTGAAGAGATGCTTGGTATTAAGCCTACAACACCGGGATTTACCACTTTTAATGTGATGCCTAACCTTACCTCGGGAATCATCTGGGTAAAAGGTACATGCCCGACACTAAAAGGAAATATTGAAATCTCATGCAATATGAAAAGTGGGGAGATGAAAATAACCGTGCCAAATAATACCTTAGCGAATGTAGGAATCCCAAAAGCAGAATTTACAATTGAGAATATTTTGGTAAATGGGAAATTAACTACACCTGTTACTGAAGACAGACAATTTGTATATATTGGAAAATTGCCAGCAGGCCAATACAGTATAAAATTTCAGACAGTCAGTAAGAACATTATTGCACCTAAAGAAGAATTAACTTATCTTTATCAAAAAGCGACAGAGGATACCGTTACTTGTGGAAATTGGAAAGGCAAATATGGGAGTAAGGGCTATATTCTTTGCAATTATGATAGTGGCAACACTCACTTTAAAAAGAAGCCCGATTTTATAGAGAAAATAGATTTTAAGAAAAACGGGAATATAAACCTATCTGTCGCAACAAATGATCCTCGTGCATTGATATCATATCGAGAAAGCGAAACACAGCGGAAAATAGGTTCAGTTTTTACAAAAGATCCGGCTCCTTGTCTTCAAACGATGACAATAGATATCTATTGCAAACAGAACCAATCTTACAAGGTTGCCCTTTATATGGTTGACTGGGAAAAAGAAGGCAGACGTTCGGCGATTGAAGTATTCGACTTGAATAACAAGGTTCTGCTGATGCCTGTAAAAGTTGTAAGCGATTATCGGAATGGAAAATATATAGTGTTTAATGCTGATCGGAGTATCAGAATTCGGATTAATCAAGTTCGGGGAAGTAATGCATCTCTTTCGGCATTGTTTATTGATTAAATTGATAACCAAACCATTCTATGAAAAAGGCTTGAAAAAAGTACACCTATATTGTGCGGTAATATGCCGGTTATTCCATTATATATTACAGACAGACTCTTAGAACGGATTATAAATTTATATCAAAAATATTGAACTCCTATGAAAATCTTACTTCTACAAATATCACTTTTGCTTATAGTACATTCAACGGTTAAATCTCAAACGGATAGTATCAATAACTTTGTACCTGACAGACCAGGCATGGCAACACCGCCAGACATTTTGACTTTAAAATATTTTCAGGTCGAAAATGGATTCCAATATGAAAAATACGATGATGGAATCTTGCAAAATGAAAACTTTTTATTTTCTTCTTTGCTTTTAAGATATGGTGTGGTGAAAAATGCTGAAATTAGAATTCAGTACGATTATGCCTATTATAAAACTAATGATAGTTCAACTACATCAGCAGTTTACGGACTTAACCCAATAACAATAGGTACTAAAATTAAATTAATTGAACAACGAAAAGTAATACCAAATATATCTTTTTTGTTGAATCTTACTTTACCTTTTATTGGTAAAAAAGAATTTAAGCCTGATAATATTGCACCTTCAATCTGTATTTTAATGTCAAATTCCATTTCTGAAAAATTTAATTTATGCTATAATTTTGGATTGTCATGGGATGGAAATACCTCTCAACCTGTTCATTTTTGTGCCCTTTGTTTAGGTGCTAATTTGCAACCTAAATTGAGTACTTTCATTGAGGGATATTGTTTATCAAATCAACAAACTAATTCTGAATTTTATACAGATGCAGGTTTTGCATATTTATTAAATGATCATCTTCAAATAGATTTATCAGCCACAGGATATTTAAATTCTTTTTTAGAATATTATTGTCTTAACGCTGGTATTGCCTGGCAATTTTAAAAGGAAGGTTCTATAAATAGTATTTAAAGTTAGTAAAAAACTGATAACGTGTTTTTTGCATGGTTTTGAGAGGGGTAAGAAAGTTTTTTCAGAAACAGGTTTACAGGTTAGTCAGATCAACTTTAATCAAATGCAAAAAAGACATTAATAAAAGCAGGTATTGACGCAAAAGCCACCAACCATTGGAGGCACCACTCAGAAACAACAGATTTGCATGGTCGCGGTACAGAAGTATATACCGCACCGACTTAGACATGCCGACATACAAACCATTTTTCGATACACATACTTTTACGACAATAAACCGAGAACAATACCAGCCCAATGGACAGTATGAAAATAACAAAAAATAGCCAGACAACGGATGACACGAATAACCACTCGCCATAGATTAAAAATATGAACATACTCAAAAATAGCTATCTTGATAAATACTTGAAAGTGGCAACCATAAATAACAGATTAATACGCAAATAATAACAATAAAAGTAACGTATATAACAGCCAATAACCACTATTAAGATAACATTAATTATAACACAGGAGTAGCGGTTATTGAAACGTTATGACTTTATTAAACACAAATAAATCAACTTATTAGAATATTATAGTTAAAAATTTTACAGAAAAAATAAATAATTTATGAACAAATCATCAAACCAAATAATTCCATTTTTCAATGCTGCAAATGATATAATGCAACCTATTCGACTTCATTGCAAAATTCTAAAATTAAAAGATTTTGAAACTAAAATTAATAGGATTAAGTGCATAGATTTTAATCCGGAATATAAATTATTTCACTGGTGCTATTCAAATGAAATGCTCAATACAAGTTATAAAATTAAACAAAAAACAACTAATAATGAATTATGGATACTTGGTAAAATTCAAGTTGAAAACAATTCAGTTTTAATTTCTATAAATTCAATTGAACGTGCTATTTTAGCACTAAAATTTTTTAATTCAAAAATTGATAAGTCAATACTAATTTTTGAAACAATGGATTTTTACAATAAATTACTAGAAATGTCAGAAACGAATAAGAATTTTTATTCACCAATTGAACTATTTTTTGTAAATAAACCTATTATTTGCGATAATTCTACATCAATTATTGTAGATGAGATAATTAATTATAATCAAAAGAAAGGCAACAAGCAAAAACTTTTGGAGCAATTATATAATAAGATGATTACGGAACAATTACCGGAATATGAAAATTTTCCAATTTACTTTTATGAAGATATAATTGAAAATATAGAATCCAGATTATTTATGAAACAAAAACTTGCTTATGAACATTTAAATGGAAATATAAAAATGACGATGTTTGAACTCATTCAAAAATTAATTGTAGAAAATACAAAATAAACATATCCGAATGACAAATTACTGATATAAAATACAATACAAATAAAATACCAAAATATGTATATACCTTTGTTTAATAAGTTGTGCTGTTTTCGGTGATTATATTTCAACTAAATACCTGATGGATTGATTGAATTCCAAAGTTCGTATAAGTAACATGATTTGCAAATAATGACACAAATTGATTTTCAAAATTACTTTTTCGAGTGACCTTTGAAATTCAATCTTATAATAAGAAATTCTGTTGCAACTTGAGGACAAATAACGGCTAAACAGATGAATAACAGAGGCATAATATACAATACAACGGTAAGAGTGGCTTTCTGTAACTTGAAAGTTTTGTGCTATTTACTGGGTTTTGTGCGAGTAGATAGTTTTGTGCCATTTAGATAAAAAAAATCCACACCGCAACGTATTGTTTTTCGATATTACCGTAAGCACAAAAAAATCCACTAAAAATTTAAAATAATGGAACTTAAAACTGTATTTACTTCAAATATTCCGATGGACTGCTATATTATAAAGGGTAGATTAGAAAGTGAGGGCCTTGATTGTTTCATTTTTGATAACAATATAGTTTGGGTTAACCCATTTAAAGCTGTAGCTGTAGGAGGAGTAAAACTAAAAGTTCCAACCGACCAGATTGATCTTGCAGAGAAGATAATGAGTTTGGTTAAGCAAAACAAATTGATTGATGATAATGGAGAATATGAAATGGCTCAAGTTTTTGAAAATGAGATTAGTCGGCAGAATGAAATACTTAATATTAAAACTCAAGTTCGCAAAAATAATTACCTGATTGATAATCCGGCTGATATTAAGCCAAATTGGTTAAACCATGAAGAGATTCACCAGCTTATTGATTCCGAGAAAAAATTTATTGAGCTTACAAACACAAAATTCATTTTTGCATGGGAACAATTTTGGTTTGAGCTGTTCGATTTTGATAGAAGCGTTTTCCAATATTTCAGGACACGACCTGTTGAGTATTATTTGGACAAAGAATTAGTAGAAAATTATAATTCCAAATCCATTAATAAATCTGATATGATATGTAGAAATTGTGGTTCGGATGAAGTATATTATGGTTATACTTTAGATATTAAATGGGGCATTCTTTATCTTATATTTTCAGTTTTGATTTCGGCACCATTTCCTTTGATAAAGAGAAGTCATCACTGTTTTAATTGTGGATCAGATTTTAATTAAATAATATTGGCTAAAGCTTACAAAAGCCATTTTCTATAATTTACAACTTTTAAATCAATGTATAACCTAAGAGTTTTAAGTACTTTGACATTAGTTCTTTTACTTGTGCAGACCATGTTTAGCAAGTCAATAGATAGACATGCTTTGGTCACTCGGCACAATGTAGTACTACGTGCTGCAAATGTTAATTCTCCGCTTTCGGTTGGTAATGGCGAGTTTGCGTTTACTGTTGATGTTACGGGATTACAGACTTTCGAAGATGCGTATAACCGTGGAATTCCTCTTTCAACAATGTCTCAATGGGGTTTTCATACTGCACCAAATCCAAAGGGGTTTTCGCTTGAAAAATTTCCACTTACTTTGAAGGAAACCTACGGACGAAAAGTACCTTACCTCTATTATGAAAAGGGTAAATCTCCGGCAGAAATGGAAGAAGCCGCTAACTATCTTTATGGAAATCCATCCAGACTTCATCTTGGACGTATCTCGATGGCTTTAATGACGACCGATGGAAATCTTGCAAAACTAACAGATCTGACAGAAATTCATCAGGAATTGAATCTTTGGACAGGCCAAATCAGTAGTCATTTTACATTCGATGGTGAAACTGTTAAGGTCATTACATGCTGCCATCCTGATAATGATCAGATTGCAGTGCGCATTGAATCTGCACTAATAGCAAAGGGGCAACTTTCAGTAATGATAGAGTTTCCTTACGGTGCAACTGCATTTAACGGTAATGGTGCTGACTGGAATCATCCGGTAGCTCACCAAACGATAATGACGCGAAAAGGCTTACTGCGGGCTGATTTTGCTCGCACTCTCGATGCAGATCATTATAATGCAGCGTTGCAATGGTCAAATGGCAGTACATTAAATGAAACCTCGAAGCATGGTTGGAAACTTTCTGCAAATACGCATACCCATACTATTGAATTTGTAGCTGCTTTTTCTCCTAACGAATTGCCAGTCAATTTACCCGGAGTTTCGGAGACTGAAAATGTGTCAATAGTCACCTGGAAGAAATTCTGGAGTACGGGAGGCGCAATAGACCTTTCGGAAAGTACAGACCCTCGCTGGAATGAGTTGGAGAGACGTATTGTTTTATCCCAATATCTTACACGAATACAATGCAGCGGCTCATTGCCACCTCAGGAAACAGGGCTTACCTGCAATAGTTGGTATGGAAAGTTTCATTTAGAAATGCATTGGTGGCATGCTGCACATTTTGCACTTTGGGGCCGAAGTGAACTGTTGGAGCGAAGTCTTCCGTTCTACCAACGCATTTTACCTAAAGCTAAGGCACAGGCTAAAAGTCAGGGATATGATGGCGCACGCTGGCCTAAATGTGTCGGTCCATCGGGAGATCCGGCACCTACCTATCTGGAATCTTTTCTGATATGGCAACAACCGCACCCTATTTTTTATGCAGAACTGTCATACAGATCCCATTCTGACAGGCAAACATTAGAAAAGTATAGCGAATTGGTTTTTGAAACTGCCCGATTCATGGCCTCTTTTGCATTTTGGGATAAAAACCGTGGACAATACATCATTGGCCCTCCGTTTGCTGATGCTGCCGAAATATATTTTAGTGATCATGAAAACCAATGGAATCCAACTTTTGAAACTGCATATTGGCATTGGGGCTTGGAAACTGCGCAACGGTGGAGGGAACGTATGGGTCTTCCAAGAGAGCCAAAATGGGATGATGTAATTGCTCATCTTACACCACTTTCGACAAAAGATGGTTTATATGTTGATGCTGAAACAGCAACCGGTACATTCAGTGAGCCGGGTAGAAACACATCACACCCATGCGTACTCGCTCCATTGGGAATGTTGGATGGTGGCATGGCAGATCGGGAGACAATGCGCCGTACCTTACACAAGATGATGGAATCATGGGATTGGAATAATACGTGGGGCTGGGACTTTCCGATGATGGCCATGACCGCAGCCCGGTTGGGAGAAGGAGAAACTGCAATAAACGCGCTACTTATGGACAAACCCAAAAATACCTATTTGCCAAACGGACATAATGCACAGATGGGAGAAATATTGCCAATCTATCTTCCTGGCAATGGAGGTTTATTGTATGTTACAGCAATGATGGCAGCTGGTTGGGATGGAGCTCCCAAAGGCAATGCACCTGGATTTCCGGCAAACGGTAGATGGACTGTTCATTCTGAAGGGCTAAAACCAGCTCCTTGATCTGAATTAAAACTTTTATCAAAAAAACATCAGTTCAACATCGGATTTTCAAAAGCAAAAAACAGATATGCTCGCTCAATAGATTCGATATAGATACATTGGGGTCTGCTGAAGCAAAAGTCATTTTTTAAAATATTTTCACCTGTTCATTTGAAATATTGCATTATTTATTACTTTTAAGACCTGAAAATTTGATGAGACCGATCATTACAATGCCTGAATAAATGGAGCATTCCTGTAAAAAAGTCTCGTAGGAAATTCAGTTTGGTGCTTGTCGCTCTGGATGGACAGGGCCGTGAGGATTCCTCTATCAATCGCGTATATTACATAATATGTATGTGACTGAAGGGGCGAAGCTGTGAAAGACAAATATAAAGGCTTTTTGATAAATAGTTGATAATGCGTTATTTATGTGTTTCCATAAAGAAATAAGAATTATATTTCAGTAACAGGTTTACAGGTTAAACAGATCAACTTTAAACAAATCCAAAATAAAAGCAGGTATTGATGTAAAAGCGACTAACCATTGGCTGCGGCACTCGTTTGCAACAGATTTGCTTGAAAATGGTACCGATAAGATATATACAACAGGATAAACTTGGATATTCCGACATAAAAACCACGCAGCGTTATACTCATGGATCGGAAAACATTCGGCGCACTATTACAAGTCCTTTGGACAGAATCAAAATAACAAAAAATAGCCAGTCACCGGATGACACGCATAACCACTCACCTTAGGTTAAAAATATGGGCATACACAAAAAATAGCCATCTCGATAAATACTTGAAGATGGCTACCATAAGTGACAGATTAATAAGACAATAATAACAATAACAGTAGCGCATATAACAGCCATAAGTCGCTATTAAGATAACATTAATTATAACACAGGAGTTGCGGCTATCGAAACGTTAAAGGCAATTTAAAGACACAAAAATTAGAATTACTGAATTATTTATAAATATTAATAATGATATGAAGCCACTTATTTTAGATTTTACAGAAATACCAACCGTGAAAAAAATTGATAACAATCAATTTGAATACTCAGATAGTCTAAATTTATCTGTAGTTAAGGGCACTTTTATACCTGCGATTAGAGGAGATGTAAACATGTCAACTGAAACATTTACAAAAGCGTTTGATGAAGACTCTGATACCGATAAAAGTGGGATTAGAATGGAAACAGAAACAAGAACATTTACAACCAATGAAACATCCGACAGTGATAGCCCGAGATACAATCCATTAATGGTAACTCAAACTATCACGGAAGCTGGTGGAGAACCTCTTGATAGCGACAAATAGCGTATGATATTAATTGTTACACATAAAGAAGATTATACTGTCGATTTTGTTGTAGAAAAGCTTAATCAAAGAGAGATTAAGTACAAAAGATTAAATACCGAGGATATTTTTACAAAAAACAATGTTGTAATTAAATATTCGGAAAAGAACTTTGATTTTTTGATAGATAATATTTCTCAATTCCAATCAATCTGGTTTCGTCGAATAAAATTACCAAAATTTAATGATGTTGATAATTCAACATCTAATTATTTGAGAGAAGAGACTTATTCATATTTCTTAAATATGTGGCAATTATTTAATACAAAATGGTTAAGTAATCCAGATGCAATATATCGCGCTGAAAATAAATTATTGCAATTAAAAATAGCTCAAAAAATTGGTTTTAATATTCCTAAAACACTCATAGCTTATAATATGCAAGAAATTATTGATTTCTATCTTTATAATAATAAAGATATTATTATAAAGCCGTTGTATAATAGTCGTTTTCAGACAAGTGAAGAAGAAAATAGACTTATTTATACGAATAAATTAACGGATAATCAAATTTCTAATATTAATTCATATATGTCGTTTCCTAGTATTATTCAAGAAAACATAAAAAAAAGAATTGAAATTCGCACAACAGTTGTAAATAATAATGTTTTTTCAGCCTTTGTTGATTCTCAAAAAAATGCCAACACTACAATTGATTGGAGAAGAGAGAAATGTACCTTTAATAAAATTGATATTCCAGAATCGATTAAAAATAAATGTATCGAATTAACAAAAGAATTGAACTTAGGTTTTGGCGCTATTGACTTAATTTTGACTGAGCAAGGAGAATATAAGTTTTTAGAGATTAATCCCAACGGACAGTGGGCATGGATTGAAGTGGATACAGGTCTTCCAATCGCTGATGCAATAATAGATTATTTAACCATAAACTAAAAAATATGTCAGAATACATATATAATGAGATACTTGCCGATAAACACTTAGAGTATTTAAAAGAGAGATATAGTTATGAGGAACAACGGCAATCAATTATTGATAATAAGTTGTCGCAAATAACTGGACAATCTGGAATAATATTCGGTATAGTGGGGTTGTTTATTCCTTTATTTTATGGTTCATTATCACAGCTTCCAGTTATTATGAAAATCATTTTATCCTTTTTGTTATTTATTAGTTTTATTTCATTCGTAGGAAGCATTATATATTCTGCAAAATCACTAAATATTAGAAAATTCAGCTATTCGACAACAAGTACTAAGACGGTTTTGAAAAATCATCAATCCGAGCAAGAATTTGTAGAAGAGGAAATTAAAGATTTAATTTATTCAATTAACCATAATTTAGAGCTAAACAACATAAAAGGGACATATTTAAATAAAGCTCATTTTGGTTTTAAAACAGGTATAATATCAATAGGAATATTAAGTATTCTTCTTTTTTTTCAAAAGCCAGATGACCAAAAGATGATTATTGAAAATCCGATTTCAATTGAAAAAATAGAGAAAAATCTCGACTCTATTCATAATGATTTAAAAATAATTTCAAATAATTTTAAAGAAATTAGTAAGTTGAAAACAGATAGTATAAATGAATAATATTTGCCTTTAACATGCCACTTAGCACCAGCCTTTTTGGGTGTTTTTGCACGCTACGCGATGCAAAAACACCCAAAAAGCCCGGCGCAAGTGGCTACCCGTTATGGTTTATTGCAAGATAAACAACAATGCACTAACAATCTGATAAATGAAGCTATGCAGAAACTATTTTATCAACGCATAACACGTACAAAAATATCACGGTTTGTAAAATTTCAAAAATTGAATCAAAATAGGACAATTATAGATAGATAACTTTTTGCGAAAAATAAGCTTGAATAAAACATTTTATTAAATTGCAGTTTGTTTTAGTCAAAAATTCTCAACTAAACTATACCATGAATATTTCCAACTGGGAAATAGGTTGCGAGATTGTGGAAGTTGAGCAAAAAGGACAAGACAAAGCCCAATATGGAAAATACATAATTAAAAATCTGGCAGAACGTTTGACAGCTGAGTGTGGAGAAGGATATAATGAAGCCAATTTAGATATTTCAGACTGTTTTACAAGGCATTCCAGATTCATCTCGCACTGCGTGACGAATCTAATTTTACCAAAAATCGGGACAGGTAGTGAAAGAAAGTGGCTTTTTCGGTAACACGAACATTCTACTTTCAAAACCCACAAAAAAAATCAATGCCGCAAACAATTTTTCGTTATCCACAATTGACCGATAAACGAAACAATAATAAAGTAATTGAAACTATTATATCATTTGTAGCAAATGAAGAATTGAAGAATTATAAAATGAAAATACCACATCCTATTCCATATCAAGGAAGTAAGCGTAATTTAGCTAATGATATTTTACGATATTTCCCGGAAAGTATTGATAGGTTTATTGAACCATTTGCAGGTTCAGCAGCAATGACGATTGCGGCTTCGTTTTATTATAAAGCGGATAAATTTATCATTAACGACATCAATAAACCATTGATAGATTTACTTGAAAATATAGTAAATAGACCTGAAATAGTCGTAAAGAACTATTATGATATTTGGTCAGGTCAGATTGGTAACGAAGAAGAATACTATTATCAAGTTAGACAAGAATTTAATAAAACTCAAAACCCCAATCACCTGTTATTTCTTTTAGCAAAATGCGTTAAAGCTGCAGTAAGATATAATTCCAATGGTGAGTTTAACCAAAGTCCTGATAAAAGAAGGAAAGGAAGAAGACCTGAAAACATGCGTGATGATATTCTTGGAGTATCAAATTTACTAAAAGGGAAAGTCGAATTTCAATCAAAAGATTATGTGGAAATTATTAATTCAGCAAAGACAGATGATTTAGTTTATTTAGACCCACCATATCAAGGGACAGCTAAAAATGGAGGCTTTCGTTACTTAGAAACATTAAGTTATGACAACTTTGTCATTTCATTACATGAATTGAATAAGAAAAACATCTCATATATAATTAGTTATGACGGTCGAACAGGTGATAAAACGTATGGAGAAAACCTACCTGAAAAATTGGAATTGACAAAAATAGAAATAAATGCAGGAAGGTCTTCAATTGCAACACTTCATAACAGAAATGAAATTACTTATGAAGCATTATACCTTTCAAAATCCTTGTGTAATAGAATAGATATGAAAAGGTTAAATCAAACAGCCTTAGTAAATACCCCAACTTTATTCGATTTTGTTAATGAAAAATGATTACCCAAAAGAGTTTATTGACCTCATTGAAAGCATAACAAATAAGCGGCCAAGAATTGTAATTGACCACATAATTGAACATGGTTTTATTACGACAGAAGATTTAGAAAAAACTTATGGATATAGTCACCCACCAAGAGCAGCAAGAGATGTTAGAGAAGCAGGTATTCCGCTTGAAACATTCAAAATAAAATCCTCATCAGGAAAAGCTATTGCAGCTTATAAATTTGGAAATTTGTCAGAAATAAGAAGTGACAGATTAGGTGGCAGACATGTATTTTCCAAAGATTTCAAGAAACAATTATACGACGCAAGTAATGGTCATTGCTATATTTGTAATGGAAAGTTTGAAGAAAGACTTTTACAGGTTGATCATAGAGTTCCTTATGAAATTAGTGGCGATGAAAATGAGTTTCAGATAAATACAGATGATTATATGTTGCTTTGTGGTTCATGCAACCGTGCAAAATCATGGTCTTGTGAACATTGTGAAAATTGGCAATCAGCAAAATACATTGAAATATGTTTGAAATGTTATTGGGGCAAACCAGAGAAATATGACCATATTACACTTGAAAAAATTAGACGACTCGAATTAGTTTGGCAAAATGAAGAAATTAATTTTTTTGAAGCTCTGAAAAAGGAAGCTGAAAAAGGAGAAATTGATTTGCCTAACTACGTGAAAGATTTATTGATAAAATATGTCAAAAATAAAGGTGTATAACATACAATATGCAATAATTGCGGGCTTTTGTGGTAGGTTGAAACATTGGGAAAGAAAGAAACATTTGTGCAACTTTGAAATGATAGTGCCTTGAAATCCTGCAACATACGCATATTATTTTTCGTTATACGTTATGCAAACCAGACAACCCAAACGATACAATGATAAATTTGACAAAGAAATAAATGGCAAAAGAAGCAACAGCGAGGATTAAAATAAACAAATGATTTGGGCGAAAATTTCGAGAAAACCAAAAATGGTTTTGTTGATTTTTTATTGCTTGACTATTAAGGATTTCCGTTGGTTATTCTTGAAGCCAAAAGCGAAAACAAAGACCCACTTGACGGAAAAGAACAGGCACGTACATACTCCAAAAATCTGAATGTACGATATATTATACTTTCAAACGGAAATTTGCATTTCTTTTGGGACTTGGAAAAAGGAAATCCACAGCCTATTGATAAAATGCCCTCCATTGAGGCATTGCAATTTAACAGCCGACACAAACCAAATCCGAAAAATTTGATAGTTGAGAAAATAGAACATGATTATGTTGCTGTTGTTAAAATGCCGGACTATCAGGAAAAACCCGATTGGCAAAATACAAAAACCAGAATATCTTTTGAACACCAAAACAAATTAAAATTTTTACGACCTTATCAATTAAAGGCAATTCACGCTATACAAAGTGCAGTTAGAAAAGGGAACGACCGATTTTTGTTTGAAATGGCAACAGGTACAGGAAAAACATTTCTTACAGCGGCAGTAATCCGTTTATTTTTACATACGGCAAATGCAAACCGTGTACTTTTACCTTGTCGATAGATTGGAATTGGAAGTTCAGGCATTTAAAGCGTTTCGTGATTATCTTTTACCGGATTACAAAACTGTTATTTACAAACAGAACCGCGACGACTGGAATAAAGCTGAAATAGTGGTAACTACCATTCAATCGCTTTTAAGCAAAGACAACTACAAAACATTGTTTAATCCCGCCGATTTTGATTTGGTGATTTCCGACGAAGCACACCGAACCATTGGCGGAAACAGCCGCGAGGTTTTGAATTTTTTGTGGGTTACAAATTGGGCTTAACTGCAACGCCAAAAGATTATTTAAAAAAGTTCGACCCCGAAAAAGCAAAAGAAAAAGACCCACGCGAATATGAAAAACGAATGTTATTAGATACTTACAAAACATTTGGGTGCGGAAGCGGTGAACCTACTTTCCGCTATTCTCTGATTGACGGTGTAAAAGACGTGTATTTAAAAAATGCTGTGATTGTAGATGTACGAACAGAAATCACAACTTAATTATTATCGGAAGAAGGATATTCCGTATTTATAATTGATGATGAAGGCGAAGAACAGGAAGAAACATTTTTCAAACGTGATTTTGCCAAAAAATTTCTATTCGAAGAAACCAACCGAGCATTTTGTAAGGCATTTTTCGAGAATGCTTTTAAAGCATATATCACCGACAGCGAATTGCGCGACATAATAGAAAAACGAGAATATGCCCGTTTGGCAATCAGTCCGGTACGACTGGAAATAAGCCAGGTTCCGGCACAGTGGCGGGAAATTATACCGGAGTACGTAAAAGATTATAATATTTTGAACCGTTTTATGAATTAGAAATTATGGATAAACAGCATAAAATAAAGCTTTTTGAGCAAAAACAAGTTCGTACTCACTGGGACGAAGAACAGGAAAAATGGTATTTTTCGATTGTTGATGTTATTAGTATTTTAACAGACCAATCAGACTACCAATTATCGCGTAATTATTGGAAAGTATTAAAAAGCAGACTTTTAAAAGAAGGAAATGAAACGGTTACAAATTGTAACCAGTTGAAATTTGTTGCCGAAGATGGAAAAATGCGTTTAACTGATGTAGCTGATACAGAGCAACTTTTTAGACTAATTCAAAGTATTCCTTCGCCCAAAGCCGAACCCTTTAAAATGTGGCTTGCGCAAGTTGGAAAAGAAAGAATTGACGAAATAGAAGACCCCGAAGTTGGTTTCGACAGGCTAATGGAAACATATCTCAAAAAAGGGTATAGCAAAGAATGGATAAATCAACGTTTAAAAAGTATTGAAATCCGCAAAGACCTTACAGATGAGTGGGACGACAGAGGTGTAAAAAAAGGACAGGAATATGCCATATTAACTGATGAAATAACCAAAGCCTGGAGCGGTTTTACAACGAAACAATATAAAAATTTCAAAGACCTGAAAAAAGAAAGCCTGCGCGACAACATGACTAATTTGGAACTGGTTCTGAATATGCTGGCAGAAGCCTCTACTACTGAAATATCGAAAGAACAACAACCCGAAACTTTTGAAGAAAACAAGATAGTGGCGAAAAAAGGTGGCGAAGTTGCCAAAGCTGCACGCAACCAATTAGAAAAAAATACTGGCAAAAATGTAGTTACTAAACTTAATGTAAAGAAAATTAAACCAATAGAATAATATAAATGCTCGATACAGAAACAAAAAAAACAAATTGACACGTGCCGCGATATTCTGGTAGTTAAATTGCCAGACCAAAAAAATCAGGTTGAACGCGTTCCTAAAAGTTTTGTTGCTACAATCAGAATTGCAGTTCCCCAACTATCCGAACAAGAAAGCATAGTAAAAGCAATAGAAGAAGAACGAGCAATAGTAGAAAGCAACAAACGGCTGATAGAAATATTTGAGGGTAAAATAAAAGCAAAAATTGCAGAAGTTTGGGAAGAATAAGATTAATAAAATGGCTAATTAATCGAATTATTGTTATTCGTTATGGGGAATTAAAAAACATAGAGCAAAACGACAACAGATTATTTGACATTCGATTTTTGCAACAATTTGAAAGCGCTTCTAAAACAGAAAAGGGCAAAGACAATTGCACAATTAAAAAGTTAATTTTATGATAACGACATTAATAACAGGCGGAACTGACGGAATTGGAAAAGCCACAGCAAGAAAATTACTTACAGAAGGTTGGAAAGTTGTCATAATTGGTAGAAATCAAGCAAGATGTGAAACAACTGTTTCAGAATTGAAAACGGCAACTAAAAACAACGAAATTTCGGCAATCGTGGCTGATTTATCTATTTTAAGCGATGTTAAAAAAGCAGTTGAAAAGTTTAAAAGTGAAAATAAAAGGCTTGATTTTCTACTTTTAAATGCTAATGCAATTGCAAACAAGAGAATTGTTACAAAAGAAGGTTTTGAACAAAATTTTGCATTAGGTTATTTGTCAAGAGTATTGATGATAAAATCGCTTGAAAATGTTTTAAAAAATACGTCAAATTCTCAGATACTATCAGTCATTGGTTTGGATACTAAACGATTAGATTTTGATGATTTAACAATAGAAAACAAATTTAGCGGTGGAAAAGGTTTAGGACGTTGGCAGTGGTCTATGAATGTTTTTACACGTGAATTTAATGAAAAAAGTTCAATTCCCTTAAATTTATATATGCCCGGTCTTGTAAAAACTAAAATTTTAGCAAATGAACCGCAACCAATGAGAGCATTTGTAAAATTGATGAATATTATTGTTGGAATATCGGTTGAAAAATCGGCAGAAAATATTTTCAATGTTTTAAATGAAATAGTTATAAACAAGAAAAAATGCACTTGTTACTCATGGAAAAAAGAAAGGTCGTTTCCAAAAGTAGAAATGAAATCCGATGACCAAAAGAAACTTTGGGAACTTACTGATAATTTGTTAAAAGCGTACTTATAAAATATAAAAAATCAATGAAAAAAATTACTGTAATAGGAGCAACCGGAATGATTGGTATTCCGGTAACAAAGGAATTAATAAAAGCAGGTTTTGAAGTTACTGCATTGGTTCGTGATGAAAATAAAGCCAAAAAAAATTTTCCGCAAGGAGTTACTTTTGTGAAAGGAGATATTGAAGACAAAAATTCAATTGTCAATTCGTTAAAAAATGCAGAAGGTGTTTATATAAATATTTCAACAAAACCGACTGACAAGGAAAATAAATTTAATCCCGAAACGCAAGGAATAGATAATATTCTTTGGGCAATTAAACAATCACAAATTAAACAAGTTGCATACTTAGCGTCATTTTTGGCTCTCAATTATACCGGCAATTGGTGGGTAATGAAAGCAAAAAAAGAAAGCATTGCAAAAACTAAAAATTGCGGTGTTCCATACTCCATTTTTTATCCTTCTAATTTTATGGAAAATTTTGCAAATGGTATGAAACGTGGTAATAAAATAACTACCATTGGAAAATCTGAAAATAAATCGTGGTGGATTTCAGGCGAAGATTTTGGGAAACAGGTTGCAAATTTGTTTAAATTGGATAAAAGCGTAAATTCAGAATATTCAGTTCAAGGGCTTGAAGGAATGACTATGAGTGAAGCCGCTCAAAAATTTGCTGATAGTTATACAAAAGAAAAATTGTCAGTAAGTTCAATGCCTTTGGGAATTTTCAAATTTATTGGAATATTTGTTCCGCAAGTAAAATTTTTAGCAAATTTAATGGAAGTAATGTTAAACAACGTAGAAACTTTTGAAGCACAAAAAACATGGAACGAACTCGGTAAACCAACAATAACATTAAAAGAATTTGCAAGTAAACAACAATAAAAAACAAGAGGACTAATTGATTGACAAATAAAAAAATGCCCTTAACAGGTAATATAACTTTCATTGCTTTTCGTTATTACCAATGAAAACAAACAATAAATCAACATGATATAAAACTGAAACAGCTGTTTCAGAATTGATAAAACGATGAATAAGATAGAAAAAGAAAATATAGACTACAAAAACTTTCTTAATGAAGTTTTGCAACAAATTGATAATGCAAAAATTCAAGCTGCATCAGGAATTAATAAAGTTACAATTGGATTATACTATTCAATAGGTAGATTGATTGTTGATAAACAACAAAAATTTGGTTGGGGTAAATCTGTTGTTGAAAAATTATCGAAAGATTTACAAAATATAACAAATGCGACATATAGTTTTTCGGAACGAAACTTATGGTCAATGAAACAGTTATACGTTGAATATAATGAAAAACCGGAATTATTGGAATTTGTTTTAAAAGTTCCTTGGGGACAAAATATTTTAATTCTTCAAAAAATTAAAGACGGAAAAGAACAAGCATACTATTTACAATCAACAGCTGATTTTGGTTGGAGTAGAGATGTTTTACTAAATCAAATAAAAGGAAGCGCATATAAATTTCATTTGACTAAAAATAAACCAAATAATTTTGAAAAAACACTTCCTGAATTTTTAGCAGAACAAGCTGATGAAACGGTGAAAAGTGTTTATAATCTCGAATTTTTAGGATTGGATAAACCAATTCACGAACGAAAATTGGAAAAATTGTTAGTGGAAAATATTAAGAAATTTCTAATTGAACTTGGTTATGGTTTTTGTTTCATAGGTAATCAATTTGAACTTAAAGGAAATACAAAAGATTATTACATAGATTTATTATTCTATCACAGACCATTACGTTGTTTGGTTGCAATAGAGATTAAAACAGGAGAATACAAAGCTGAATATGCAGGGAAAATGCAACTTTACCTCAATTTACTTGACAAACAAATAAGGTTGGACGATGAAAATCAATCTATTGGAATAATCCTTTGTGCTGAAAAAGACGATTTTGAAGTTGAGTATTCAATTGGCAGTTTTGATAAACCAATCGGAGTAGCTGAATATCGTTTAACAAAAGAATTACCTGATAATTATAAAGGGAAATTGCCATCACCAGATGAATTAAGAAATGAAATCAAAAAGCGATTGGATAATTATAATTCTGATATTGATAATGACCAAAAACTTGATAATGATTAAAAAAAATGGTTATAACAAACAATATGCGATAATTGCGGGCTTTTGTGGTTGGTTGAAACATTGTGCAAGAAAGAAACATTTATGAAAACTTGTAACGATAGTGCTTTGAAATCCCGCAACATACGCATATTGTTTTTCGTTATGTGAAGTTAAATATTTGGAAAGAAAAAATCCGATTGAAAAATATTTTGTAATGCGAAATAAGTAAGGAAGGTTATCACTTCAACATAATATAACGAATTTAATAGTTACTAATATATTAACAATTTAATTTTTAGACACATGAAAAAGATTAGTTTAATTTTTGTGGCTGTAATGTTTTTCAACTTGGGACTTAAAGCACAAAGCGCGTGGCAAGCATATAGTGATGCTATAATTGCGGACAAGTGTACCGGAGGTTTTGTATTAGGTAAGGATGGTGGAATATGGGCTCAGAGCGGATTCTCACTCACAACTGCAGATCAAATTGGAATCCGCAATCTTAATGCAGCCACTGCCAGAGCAGGTGGTTTTATGCTTGCAGGAGTAAAATATATGTTCCTTAGAGAAACTGAAGATGGAGTATTAATCTTTAAAAAAGGGAATACAGGTTGTGCTGTTTGGCCTTTAAAAACTATGGTTATCGTTGCCGTACACGGACCAAATATTCAAACGCCTACATGTGTTGGTACTATTACAAAAATTGGCAGTGGTTTGAAAAGCGCAGGTTATTAATATTAATGATTACTGAAGAATATGAAATAGCAATAGGGACTAATTTGGGAATGTACCTTTGTAAGGAATTTTAGAAAAACATGGCCAAAAAATTTGGGTTGAAAGTGTTTTAGGAAAAAGCTGTGATTTTATTTTTTATGATTCTTTTGTGTAATTCTTAACAAATAAATAAAAGAGTGACGGCTTCGCCGTCACTCTTTTATGAAAAATAATTACGATAATATTTGGTTTTTCAAACCTATTTGGATAACTTTGGATAATTACAAAAATTAGATAAATAATTGATAACTAAAAAATGTACATAACACATTATAAAACGGTCATGCAGTGCTTCGATTTGTTGATACTTTCGTTGTTCTTGGATTTGACATTTGTTTTTCAAGCCAACGCAACCACCTCATTGCATGCCGTTTATAATTTTTCGTTGTGTGGCATTGAAAAATCCAAGATAACGAGAAAAAAAATTGGATTATTAAATCTGATATAAATGGAATTGAACATAAAGATTCGAGAAATTGAAGGAACTGAAATATCTCAATTGGATACCTTTTTATATGAAGCAATCTTTATACCCAAAGGATTAGATAAGCCTGATAAAGAAATTATTAAAATACCGGAATTATCAATTTACATAAAGGATTTTGGCAAGGATTCGGATTTGTGTATTGTAGCTGAAACACAAGGCTACTTGGTAGGTGCAATTTGGGCAAGAATATATGCTGAAACAGAAAAAGGATTTGGATATGTGGATTCAAAAACTCCCGAATTAAGCATGTCGGTTATTGAAAATTATCGCCAACATGGTATCGGAACAAAATTATTAAAAGCAATGATTGAAAAGTTGTCTCTTCTTGATTATCAACAAGTTTCATTAAGTGTAGATAAGCTGAATTACGCATTAAAACTGTATCAAAAATTTGGATTTGAGATTGTGAAATCCGATGAAAATTCCGCAACTATGATAAAGAGATTAAAAGAATAAAACTGTCGGAGTATATCACACGCCATAAGCAATGCTGTGTGCATCAAGCAGGCAACAAAATAACTCACAGATAAGAATTTCTCGGCAGATACAAAAACTGCTACTTTTACCTACCCGGCTCATGGCGCAAACCTTTATACAATACTTATAAAACCGATTAAGAATATGCTAAGTTTCATTGGAAATCAATTTAGAAAGCCACGTGGATTCTGGGGAAGGATAATATTTTTTTCAATGAAAAAAAATAATAGATTCGCATATAATAAGATTGTTCAGGAATTAGAAATAAAGCAAAACGACAGAGTTCTTGAGATCGGATTTGGACCTGGAATCGGTATAAATATGATATGTAAAAATTTTAATTGTTCGGTTACAGGAATAGATTTTTCAGAATTAATGTTCAGAGAAGCCCAATTACGTAACAAACGGCATATTGAAAATCATAAGTTAGTATTAAATTTTGGTGATTATCTTGACTTTAAATTTCCCGTGGAGAGTTTTGATAAAATATTTTTCATAAATGTAATCTACTTCTGGAACAATATCGAAAAGCCATTTATAAAGATAAAAGATGAGCTAAAACAGAATGGGATGTTATACATATTTATGGCTCATCCTACCGATTTAAAGAAACTGAAATTTACTAAAGATGACATTTTTAATAAATATACAATTGACTATGTTTGTGATAAGTTAAAAAATTTAGGATTCGAAAATATAGACTATAAATTTGATAATGGATATTATATAAAATGTAATAAATAAATCTTTTACAACAACAGGCATAAAATATAGCGGTTTATGTAGTATGCAAAGTGAAATAGACACCAGTAAACTTTGTGGCGGGTTACACCGAAATCTGCTGCATTCCGTACCCGCGGCCATTATACACTGATTCTTTGAAAACAGCCAACCTGACAATCATAAAACTAAAAGTACAGATTCTGCAATTAAATCACTGACAGCAAAAATAGGAAAGCAAATTCAACAGATTGGGAAGAGAAAAATAATTGTATATCCTCATAATCATAAATTGTTCTATCATTCCGCAACCTTAGATAATGAAACTACCTTAAAAAAGGCTTTTACAGAATTTGAACCTTGTTGAAAGAGATAGTAAAAACGAAGGAAATAACGAAAGATTGATTTTATCAGTAAAAAAAAGGGAGCTCTTGGCTCCCTTTTTTTATTAGATCATAATATACTTCTCTTTTCCGGTTTGACAGAATGCACATTTTTCGTCCATAGTGGCTTTATCATAAGTATTACCACAAATCGGACATACGGCATAATCAAACGGTAATGTGTTCTCGGCATTTGCACCTAATGCTGCAAGTGCTTTTTTGTAGAATTCAGCATGTTTTTTCTCGGTATCAGAAGCCCAATTAAATGATCTTTCGGCTTTTTCTACCTTTTCGGCTTTTGCATCAGCAAGGAATTGAGGATACATTGTTGTTACTTCATACGTTTCACCTTCAATAGCTGCCTGAAGGTTTTCAGCACTTGTTTTTACCTCAAAAGCAGGTACAAAATCTTCCATCTTCTCACCTAAAGTTTCAAGGACTTTCCGATGATTGGCGGCATGAATTGATTCTGACTTAGAGGCAGCATCAAAAAGTTTAGCAATCGTGTCGTTGCCCTCTTCTCTGGCTTTTGCAGCAAATGCAGCATATTTGGCACTTGCTGTCGTTTCTCCCTTAATACCCGCTTTAAGGTTTTCAATAGTTTTAACCGGCTTTGGTGCGGTGCAACTTGTAAAAGCAATCACGCATACTAATGCAAAAAATAAAACGTTTCTCATTGTGTTAATAGTGTTAAATTAAAATTAAAGTGACATCATATAATTAAAAACAAGCGTTCCTCCAAAAAATCCCGTAATACTCACGGAAATTGCTGCAAGTCCATATAGAACAAATGCAATCCATTTAAGTTTAGTGTTTTCTTCGTTTTTTGATTGAATAAAAATTCTTATAGCAGCAGCAGCCAATAGAGTGCCAAGCGTAATCCAGGCAAAAAGTTCGTGCGTCTCGCGTATTTCGCCTGCAGCACCAGCCATTTCAGAGGTAAAAATAGTTCCTGTTAACCAGGCTGCGA
>CAILKW010000805.1 GCA_903834845.1 uncultured Bacteroidia bacterium
CCCGAATTTTTCCTCAATAATTTTTACATTACCAGGGAATAAACGTTCATCAGCATCACAGATTGTTTTGATTCTGACATTTGGGATTGCAGCATATCTTTCGATGTGAATAATTCCCCTGCCGTTAATTATACCGCGGACACTTGGCCGTTTACCCGCAATGCCAATAAGGGCAACATTTACCCTTTCATTCGGACTATCAGTTATCATGCTCTTGATATAAGGAGGAGCGACCATTACGCCCCCGGCAGCAGCAGCTGATTTTTTAATAAATTCACCTCTCGATATTGGTTTCATATTTTAAAATTATTTTGTTTCCTAATACTTCCTTGCTATTATCAGATTGCATTTTGAAGGGCAAGGAACAAAGCACGGTAATATTTCATAAATGGAACCGGTTCGCAACTTTGTCCAACTTCAGCATTGCAGTAACCCTTGTAACCGGCTTCTGCCAATAACTTAAAAAACAAACGGTAAGGATAATCAGCATTATATAACTCATGCAAATGAACCCCTTTGATCCGATCTTTCAATAGATTAAAATTATATTCAAATCCTTCACCGGTAGTGTCAGGCTCACCACAATTCCAATTTACATAAACATAAGGACTTTGTGAATAGTCAATTATCTTCTTTATTATTGGAGGTGTATTAGTCCCGCTGCCATGAACGCACACTCTGATTTCTACTCCATAATCATTAGCATAAGAGGCAACTTCTGCAAGTGCCTTCCCAATTTGTTCCATTGTTTTTTCCTTGTCTGTACCGTTAACAAAAGCATTTGGAAAAACCCTGATTCCTGTTGCCCCGACATCTTTGGCAAGCTTTACATATTCCTTAGTTCCTTCTATATTCTTTTTTACTTCAGCTTGATCAGTTGAATGGTATTGGAAAGCACTGGCAAGACTAATGGTTTCGAGGGCTGAGTCTTTAAATCGCTTTTTAACTTCAGCCCTTTGCGCGTCAGATAAAGAAACCTCTACTCCATGTTTATGGGTGGTACGCAGTTCTACAGATTTCCATTCTGCTTCGGTGCAGTTTTTGATAATGGTCTCAATGTCCCAATCTTTACCTAAAGTATAGGTCATCAATCCTATTTTCAAAGGGTTTTGATTCAGCGTAACAGGATTGCTTTTTTTCGTTTCTTTTTCAGAAGACTGGCCATAAATAGGAAGCATCATTGCAGTTGCCGAAATTGCGGATGTTTGCAGAAACATTCTTCGCGAAGTTTTAATATTCATATTTATTTGTTTTATGGCACAAAAAAAAGTTTTTTTGATGCCGTGGTTAAATGAAATTATCAATTTGAAACATCATACAAAGGATATAAAAATATCCTAAAAATGCAAGATAAATAAATGTCAATGGCGAATAAATATCAACGATTCAACTATAGAAAAGGTTACCTTGAATTATCTCGTCACCAGTTCAAATTTTAAGTAAAAGTGCGGGAGGAGCTACTTTCGTGAAATGATTTTCGTAAGCTTGCTTTTGATTTCAATTAACAAAAACAAAAACCTATTTAATACCGGTGGAATATATATTTGATCTCTTTTCGGAAACAATGCGTTTGTATGCTTCTTATATAAAAGATACTCGTTACCAAAATGACTGATTAGTTGTCGCTCTTCGCGTTTTACCCGATACAAGTAGAAAGGGATAGCCAATATTAGAAATGCAGGACCCACAATGTAGTTCTGTAACATAAATATCTGGGCTATCGCAATTACAACAAAAGCAGCATACATTGGGTGGCGTACCCATTTGAATACCCCGGCAGTAATCAGCTGATGATCTTCTTTGATCTCTAAACCGGGTGACCAATACGTACCTAAATCGGCATGAGCCCTGAAAAAAAGCCAGACTCCAAAACAATATAGCATCGTTGACGGATACCCTAACCACTTAGGCAGATTATAATCGAAGGATGAAAACCAAGTCGAAAAAACATAAATAATCGGCAGTAATTGAAAGCCTATTAAAATAAACAACAAATAAAGACGTTCTTTTTTACTGAAATGCCGTTGATCTTTTTCCGTAGCATAATATTGAACGTAATACGAACGAAGAAACACCTGCAAAACAAATCCGCATAAAAATATTATTTCAAGATACGCTCGATCCATTACCTATAAATTTTATGCAAAATAAATGCTTTTTATGTGAGTTCAGCAATGTTGAGATCAAAAAACCACTAATTTTCTGTTGAAAATAACAGAGCTGTTGAATTACTCAACAGCTGTAAAGAATATATACACATCAGTTATGAACCTTATTATCAAATATATAAAGGTATTATTGGTGGAAGGTGTTTAATATTTCAACACTATTGTTGTGGATTATTTAAACACATCAAAAACTAATGCACTGATATACTGTATTATACACTTGGTTTTTGTCTTTGGCATTATAATTGAACACCATAAAATCGTTATTAAAAAAGAAATATCATGAAAACCAGGATCTTTTTATTCATCGGAATTTTACTGCTAAGTTACAGTACTGTTGACAGTAAAGAACGTGCAACCGTAAATAACCCTTCAAAGGTGGGTTCACTGAACGTATTTACTTCTCCTGATTTGTACAATCTGACTATGAAGTGGGTTAACGAATACGGAATTTTAAAACCGGAGTTGAAAATTAATGTTACTAAAACAGAAAATGAGAGTATATCCGGTTTTCTGAACACAAATGGAGGTTTAGGATTTGTTGATAATGAATCATTTAATTTACTCAACAATCAGGCAACCTGGAATATGGTAGTTGGTCGTGATGTAATTGTACCTGTTATGAATGTTGCAAATCCATTAATTGATGAGATTAGCCGCAAAGGTCTTACATTGCAGGCATTGGCTCAGATATTAGGAAACCCCGAAAAGCAAAGCTGGGGCACTTTTACCGGAGGCACACAGAATATCCCGGTTAATTGCTATGTTCAGAATGACCCTTCATTGATTTCAGAGGTAGAGAGTTTCCTTAATACCGGCAAACAGGATATCAATGCAATTAAAACTACCGACACACAGGAAATGATTTCAGCTATTCAGAAAGACCCCAATGCCTTAGGCTTTTGCAAGCTGATTCAAATTATAGATGTTAACAATCAAACTTTGGCTGCCAACATTAAACTTGTACCTATTGATAAAAACGGGAATGGTAAGATTGATTATATGGAAAACATATACGAAAACTTGCAAGCCTTCACAAGGGGTGTATGGATTGGAAAATATCCAAAAGCTCTGTCCGGAAATATCTATTCCGTTTCGACCACCAAGCCAAGAAATGAAGCTGAATTGGCTTTTCTAAATTGGGTTCTCACCGACGGTCAGCAGTTTTTATATGCCAATGGTTATAGCGATCTTGTTTCAATCGAAAGAAAATCACAACTTGATAAGATAAATGCACCTGCTTTTATTGAAAATGAACCCGTTAATAGTACTTATGCCATGCTCAAGATAATACTTATTGTTTTATTCGGAATAGGATTGGCAGGTTTTATATTGGATATGGTTGTTAGGCGGATCAGAAATAAGAAAGAGGTCGTTATGGATTCTACTTCTCATTTTCTGCCTGTTTTTGATGATAATTCAGTTATCATTCCAAAAGGACTCTATTTTGACAAAACTCACACTTGGTCTTTTATGAAAAAAGATGGTACTGTGAAAATCGGAATTGATGATTTTCTGCAACATATCACAGGTTTCATTACACGTATTGAAATGAAAAATGTTGGAGATAAGATTAAAAAAGGAGAACGATTACTTACTATTATACAGAAAGGTAAACAGTTGAATATTTATTCTCCGGTAACAGGAACGATTAAAACTCAAAATGAAACACTTTTAACCAATTCCTCACTCGTAAATACAGCTCCTTACGAAAATGGCTGGGTTTATACTATTGAACCTACCAACTGGTTACTTGAGATTCAATTTTTAACAATGGCCGAAAAATACAAAACCTGGTTAAAGGATGAGTTTTCAAGACTTAAAGACTTTTTTGCAACTATAACAAATGCCAATTCAACTGAATTTGCGCTCATTACCTTACAAGATGGTGGATCACTTAAAGACAGTATTCTTCAAGATCTTGGGCCGGAAGTATGGGAAGACTTTCAAACCAAGTTCATTGATAATGCAAAATAATTAAGTAGTAAATTCGCAAAGTTTTTATCATACAAAAAAAATAAAATCATGGGACTAAAACGAAGAGGCTTTTTAAAGTTGCTCGGGGTTACAGGAATGGCACTTGCAGTTGGTGATAGTTCAGCCGCCGAACCTATTGGCGACAACGATGTTGAGTTTAATGGAATCTTATATGATTCAACCCGGTGTGTTGATTGTCGCACTTGCGAAGAGGTTTGCGCAGAATCACATAAATTGCCCGCACCAAAGCCGCTGGATCAAATTGCTGCTGTACGGAAAACGGATGAAACATGTAACACTGTTGTCAACACCTATCAAACAAAAAAGGGTGAAGTTTACATCAAAAGGCAGTGTATGCACTGCAATGAGCCTGCCTGTGCCGCAGCTTGTCTGACAAAAGCAATGACCAAAACAAAAACAGGTCCCGTAACATGGGATGGAGATAAATGTATGGGTTGCCGTTATTGCATGGTTTCATGTCCGTTTGATAGTCCCAAATTTGAATATTTTAGCGCAAACCCCAAAATTCAAAAATGTGACATGTGCTTCGAAAGACTTAAAACAGAAAAAAGTACTTCTTGTGCTGCTAATTGTCCTGCCGAAGCATTACTGTACGGAAAACGCAGAGATCTTATTAAAGAGGCAAGAAGGAGAATTTGTGAAAAGCCAGAGTTGTATTTCGATCATATTTACGGCGAACACGAAGCGGGTGGAACCGGTTGGCTATATCTTTCACCTGTTCCTTTTGAGCAATTAGGTATGAATACTACATTACAACAATCTTCATATCCGGCATTGACAAAAGGTTTCCTTTATGCTGTACCATCGGTATTTGTTCTGGTGCCTACACTTTTATTGGGAATACATCAGGCAACAAAAAATAATCACCTTAATCAAGCTAAAGAAGATGAATAAAGACAATCAAACCGCATTGGATCACGATGGCAATTCAATATGGAAATTCGTGATAAGTGAATTTAAACCCAAAAATAAATTCTTTACCCCTTTTAATATTATTTCTGCTCCGATAATGCTTTTGGGTTTGGCTCTGATTGTCATTCGTTTCTGGAAAGGACTTGGTTCAATTACAAATCTTACTCAGGATACTCCCTGGGGTTTATGGATCGGATTTGATGTTGTAACAGGAGTAGCATTCGCCGGAGGCGCTTACGTTCTTACTTTTATGGTTTATATCCTGAATATGCAGAAGTATCATTCTATTGTCAGGGTGACAGTATTGAATGGTTTCCTTGCGTATGTATTTTATGCAGGTGCTTTACTTCTTGACCTGGGAAGACCTTGGCATGTTATCAATCCCATTATTGGAAACAGCTTCGGAGTAAGTTCAGTATTATTTCTCGTTGCATGGCACTTTTTACTTTATATGATTGCTCAGTTGATTGAATTTTCGCCTGCAATTGCTGAATGGCTCGGTGCCAGACGTGCGCATAAAATATTGTCAGGCATGACCTTAGCTGCCGTTATTTTCGGAATAACACTTTCAATGCTTCACCAGTCGGGATTGGGTGCTCTCTATCTTATGGCAGCAGATAAAATACATCCGCTGTGGTACAACGAGTTTATTCCGATTATGTTTTTTGTATCAAGCATTTTTGCCGGTCTTTCGATGGTTATCTTCGAGGGATCTATAAGTCATAAAGTGTTCTTTAGCCAGATAAGTGAGAAAAATCATCACGCTCAAAAAGGTATTATTCTGGGTTTGTCGAAAATCTGTGCAGGAACCATGTTTGCTTACTTTTTCCTGAAGTTACTTGTCTTTATTCACGGACAACGATGGGACCTTCTCAACACAGGTATGGGCTATTGGTTTCTTCTTGAGATGATTGGATTTGTACTTTTCCCAATGATGTTATTCTTTTTCAGTTACCGAAACAAAAACATTACAATGGTGAAAATTGCAGCCATAATTACAATTCTTGGTGTTGTTTTGAACAGGCTGAACGTTACTGTTATAGGATTCAAATGGGATATGGCAATAAGATATGTTCCGACATGGATGGAAATCATTGTCACTCTTGCAGTAATTTTTACTGAAATTTGGATATTCAGATGGGTTATCAACAGGATGCCGGTTTTGCGCGACTCACCTTCGTGGGCAAATGAACACAAATAAATAAATACGAATAAATTAACCCGCATTCATTATCAAAGGTGGATGCACAAAAATCAAAAAAATGGAAGGTTTTAGCTACTCAGACATTTTCGCAACCAAAGGTATGGAATACGTGATTATAATCGCTTTCCTCGCATTGTTAATTCCTTTTTGGGTTGTATTGAACAAACAAGTTAAAGTAAACAAACAGATTCAAAGAGCTTTGGGATTCCTTTCAGCAAGCATTTTGAAAATTCCTCAAGGTTTGTTTTACTCTCAGAACCACACATGGATGTACATGGAAAAATCGGGTGCAGCCAAAGTAGGATTAGATGATCTGCTAATGCACATTACAGGTGAGGTAAAATTCAGCCAGCTTAAAAACCCGGGCGAAATGATTAAAAAAGGTGATTTACTAACCGAAATTGAACAAAATGGTAAACTCCTCCGTATCTTATCGCCAGTTTCAGGACGAATTACAGACATTAACTCAGTTCTTAACGAAAGTCCAGGCTTACTAAATGAAGACCCTTACGGACAAGGTTGGATTTATAAAATTAAGCCCACAAACTGGATTGCAGATGTAAAAACATGCTATTTTGCTGAAGAAGCAACATCATGGTCAACAAAAGAGTTAGAAAGGTTTAAAGATTTTCTGGCTGTTACAATGCAAAATCACTCTCCCGAACCTTCAATGGTTATTTTACAGGATGGTGGTGAATTATCTGATCATTCGCTTTCATCATTACCAAATGAAATATGGAAAGATTTCGAGAATGAGTTTTTATCTTTTAATCGCAGCTAATGGTTTGAATATAAATAATATGCACTCCATTCAATGTATCTTTAGCATGTTTTTGAAGGAAAAAAAAGATTATTTTAAAACTGGTGTTCCGACACCAGTTTTTTTTTGTATTTTGCCATGAATTAAAAACAATACGACGTTATGTTTTTCAATAGAAAACACAAAACCAATCCAAGGAATACGATTCTTAAAAACTACGTTAAATTCAGATCCTCAATTTATGGACGCGTAGTTCTAATCATTACTTATTTGTCTGTTTTTCTGTTTGTTTCATTCAGCATTATTTTCAGATCTGTTAATGAGGATTATCTGAACACGGTTATTAAGCAAAGCGGAAACAATATTGGATCTATTGTTGAAGGTGCTTTATATCGCTCTATGCTTGAGAACGATAAAGGCGCGCTTCGGAATACTCTCGATATTATCAATACGCTGCCGGGTATTGACGAGGTGAACATGTACGATAGCGAAGAAAACCTTGTCTATTCATCCTTTTTTTCCGACTCAAACAATACACATAGCGACCCAAATTGTTTAAGCTGCCATCCCAATATCAAAACGATGTTTCCCGGAAAGGAAAAGTCTTACAAAATAATAGATGTAAACAGCGATTGTGAGATGAATCAAAACGATAACGGCAGCAGGCATTTATTGATAAAATCACCTATTCTGAATGAAAAATCGTGTTTTACCAGTGCCTGCCATGCACATCAGGAAAACGATACAATACTTGGTTCTTTGGTAATTAAAATTCCATTAGAAGCTCAGGATCAAGCCATAAATAAATCAACTACCGAATTTTTTCTGCTGGCAATTTTGGCAACCCTGCTCCTAGCTTCATTTCTATTATTGTTCACAAGAATTAAAATTAAGGATCCTTTGAACGCGCTTATCAAGGTTAGCCTGGCAGTAGCAAACGGCGATAAAAGTACTCGTGTTGAAATAAAACCCAATCAGTTGGATGACATGAGAATGGTCTCGCAAGCTTTTAATGATATGCTCGATAACCTCCACACGGCAACAACTGAGTTGGAAAACTGGTCACAACAGCTTGAATACAAAGTACAGAAAAAATCGGAGGAATTAGGAGCAGCACAGCATGAACTGATGCACGTTGAGAGACTTGCTTCGCTTGGAAAACTGTCATCTTCAGTCGCTCACGAAATCAATAACCCATTGTCTGGAATCCTGATTTACACCAAACTGTTGTACAAACAATTAAGTAATCCTGACTTGTTTGCAGCCAAAAGAGAAACTATGCTAAAGCATTTGAAACTGATTGAAAATGAAACCAAGCGTTGTGGAGATATTGTGAAGGGATTGCTTGATTTTGCACGTAAAGATCAAAATGATTTTGAACCACGACATTTGCACGAAATACTCCAGGAAACTTATGATTTAATGACACATCCCATTAAGATGGCTAATATCAGGTTTTTAATAGATTTTACAGCTGATTCCGATCTTATCTATTGCAGTCCGAACCAAATAAAACAGGCGTGCGTTGCTATTCTTGTAAATGCTTCGGAGGCGGTAATTGAGAACGGAGAAATCCTGATAAAAACAAAAAACGCTGATTCAGAAACGGTCAAATTCGAAATAACCGATAATGGATTAGGGATTGCTGCCGAAGATATCCCCCATATTTTCGAACCGTTCTTTTCGACAAAGCAGAAAGCCAGCGGTATAGGTTTGGGATTGGCCATTGTTCACGGAATTATTCAAAGCCATAAAGGAAAAATACAAGTTAAATCAGCACTTGGAAATGGAACTACTATTTCGGTAACATTACCTTTGATTAAAAATTAAGGAGAATACATAATGGAAAAAAAAGTGTCAATACTAATCGTTGACGATGAAGAATCAGTAAGAGATTCACTGTACAACTGGTTTATAGAAGATGGGTATCGGGTTGAAAGTGCAGAAAACGCGAAGAAGGCATTGTCAATTCTCGAATCCGACCAATTCGACATAATTCTGGCTGATATTAAAATGCCGGGAATGGACGGATTAGAAATGCTAAGAAGAATTAAAGCTCTGAGAAAAGATTCTATCGTAATAGTTATGACCGCATTTGCAACTGTTGATACAGCCGTTAAAGCTCTCAAAGATGGTGCTTATGATTATGTAACTAAACCTTTTGACCCTGACGACTTGACTCATCTGATCAGAAATGCCACAAAACAGATTTCTCTCGCTGACGAAAATGAAACCCTAAAGAAAAAAGTCGTCTCATTAGAGAATGTGGAAGATCTTATCGGTGAAAGTGAAGAAATGAAAAATTTGCTGCGTGAGGTTGAGAGTGTTGCCCAAACAAATTCATCAGTAATAATAACCGGCGAAAGTGGAACAGGTAAAGAACTTATAGCCAGAGCAATTCATACAAATTCGCCGCGTAAATTTTTCCCGTTTGTAAGTGTCCATTGCGGGGCATTGACCGAGAGTTTGCTCGAAAGTGAGTTATTCGGTCACGAAAAAGGAGCTTTTACCGGTGCTATGTATAATCGCAAAGGACGGTTCGAAATGGCAGACAGCGGATCTATCTTCCTCGATGAAATCGCTACCATTTCCACAAAAATGCAGGTAGAGCTGCTCCGGGTTTTAGAATCAAAAACCTTTATGCGTGTAGGTGGGAATAAGGAAATCAGCTCCGATTTCAGGGTAATCTGCGCCACAAACAAGGACTTGAAAAGCATGGTCGAAAAAGGAACATTCAGAGAAGATCTCTTCTACCGGCTAAATGTGGTAAATATTCAAATACCACCATTGCGCGAACGAATGTCTGATATTCCCTTACTTGTTGATTATTTTATCAAAAAGTACTGTACCTCAATGAACAAACAGCCTGCTACAATAGATCAATCTGCGGTGAAACGTCTAATGGAATTTAACTTTCCGGGAAATATCCGCGAACTTGAAAATATGATCGAAAGAGCTATTGTAGTCGGTGATGGTAAAAAAATCACAATCAAAGACCTGCCACTCGAGAAAGCCATTGTGAACAATTCTGCCGAAAGTCTCGATGATTTTGAAAAAGCTTTTATCCTTCAGATTCTCAATAAGTACAGTTGGAACATTTCGCGTACGGCAAAAGCATTGAAAGTTGACAGGGTTACACTTTACCATAAAATTAAGAAATACGATTTAAAACCTGCAGATCAATAAGATTGCATAACAATTAATTCTTCTTATGAATCTGCCAAATATCACGTTAGTCTCTTTTGGGTTTTTCGAGAAGGATTTTCTTGAGAAAGTTGCCGAAGCGGTGATACACGAATTTCACGCCTCGGTAAATATCAAAGATGGTCACATCGATTTGAGTGAATTTTACGATCCGGCACGGCGACAATACAACGGAAACTCTCTGTTGAAGGTTGTTGATTCGATGTCGTTTCCAGATTCTGCGAAAACGCTTGGATTGTTCAACGTTGATCTTTATATTCCAATCCTTACTTTTATTTTCGGACAGGCATTTTTAGGTGGAAAATCGGGCATTGCTTCCCTTTACCGATTTAGTAATGAGCGTTATGGAATGACCGGCGACAATCAATTTCTTCACGATCGTTTCAAAAAAGAGGTGATTCATGAGCTTGGGCATACCTTTGGACTTATACATTGCCATAATACCACTTGCGTAATGAGGTCAAGTACTTATGTTGAAGATGTTGATCAAAAAGACCGGCATTTTTGCCCCCGATGCCAGACCGAACTCGAAATGAGGGCAGAGCAATTGGCTGTATCTGAAAATCAATGAATAAAACTAATTTATGCCAACATTACACTGGATAGGAAAAGAGAAGGTTATTAACCACCATTTGGACGTGCCATTTAAGGTTTTGGAACATTCGTACAGTTTTGAAAATGGCCAACAATCTGAAAAAGAAATAAATAGCGGCAACAAAATAATACATGGCGACAATCTTGAAGCTCTGAAAGCATTATTGCCGGAATATGAAGGAAAAATAAAATGTATTTACATAGACCCTCCATACAACACCGGAAACGAAGGGTGGGTTTACAACGATAATGTTAACGACCCAAAGTTTAAAAAGTGGCTTCACTCGGTGGTAGGCAAAGAAGGTGAAGACCTGAGTCGACACGATAAGTGGCTCTGTATGATGTATCCACGACTTAAACTATTACATAAATTGTTGGCAGATGACGGGGCAATTTTTATTTCAATAGACGATAATGAGCAAGCTAACTTGAAGTTGATTTGTGATGAGGTTTTTGGTGTGGGGAACTTTTTAGCTCAGATTATATGGGAAAGATCATATGCTCCAATTAATTTAAAAAAACATTTCTCCGAAAGCCATGATTACATTTTATGTTATTCAAAAAGAAAAGAATTATCTATAAGTAATGGACTAATTAGAAGTGATGAAACAAATAGTAAATATAAAAACCCAGACAATGACTCAAGAGGTTTATGGAGAACCGACAATCTCGCTGTTGGTCCAATTGTTAAAGAACAAATTTATGAAATAACTACACCCAGTGGTAGAAAAGTTATGCCACCTAAAGGGTATTGTTGGAGATTAAAAAAACAAAGATTTGAAGAACATGTTGCTGATAACAGGATATGGTTTGGCGAAAAAGGAGATAATGTACCTGCACCCAAACGTTTTTTATCTGAAGTAAAATCAACAATAACACCTATGACAATTTGGAAGTACTCGGAAGTAGGGCATTCTCAAGATGCAATGAGGAATTTAAGGGATATTTTTAATGGAGAAAAAATATTTGATTATCCAAAATCTATTGATCTTATAAAACGATGTTTTGAACTTTATTCTACAAAAGAATCCATTATTCTTGATTCCTTTTCCGGTTCCGGCACCACTGCCCATGCCGTTCTGAATTTAAATCAACAAGATGGAGGCAACCGGAAGTTTATCCTGATTGAGATGGAAGAATATGCCGAAACAATTACTGCCGAGCGTGTTAAACGGGTTATCAAAGGATATGACGGTAAATTAGGGACAGGCGGCAGTTTCGATTATTACGAACTGGGGCAGCCCATGTTTATAGATGGTGTTCTGAATGAAGAAGTTGGGGTGCAGAAAATAAGGCAGTATGTGTATTATACCGAAACAAAGCAAACACTGTCTGAAACAGGATTTACACGATTTACACGATTACAGGATTTACAGGATTATGAGAAAGAAGCAGCTACAAATCCTGTCTATCTTGTCAATCCAAAAAATCCTGTTCAAGATTTTTTCTTGGGCAAACATAACGATACGGCATATTACTTTAATTACGAACCCGAAAAGATAACAACCCTGAATCATGAGTTTTTGTCAACTATGAAAACAAAAGCTGAGCAATATGTGATTTATGCAGATAACTGTTTGTTAACCAAGGAATTTATGACAAAGCACCATATCATTTTTAAGAAAATACCGAGGGATATTACACGATTTTAAATTTACGACTATGATTGAATACATTGAAATAGAAGGATACAAATCAATCAGGAATATGCAATTGGAAATGAGACCAATCAATATTCTGATCGGAAGTAATGGAGTTGGCAAAAGTAATTTTATTTCTTTCTTTAAGTTGATCAATGCCATTTTTAATCAGCGTTTACAACGTTATGTCATTGAGGAAAAGGCAGATAATATTCTCTATTTTGGACGGAAAACAACAGAAGAACTCTTTGGAAAGATTATTTTCAAAAGTAATCCGAATGACAATAACGCTTATCATTTTACATTGGCTCAGACAAAAGAGGGTGGTTTATATCTTTTAGAAGAAGCATCAGGTTATAATGTTCATAGAGCAAATAATGTTCTCAACTATTATTCTGAATCTAACTTAGAAGAAAGCAAAAGAGCGGTATTAAATTCATTCAGAGATAATTATCTTAGAAAATACATTACTAATTTACATGTCTTTCATTTTCATGATACTTCGGCCACTTCTTTTTTAAGAAGGCAATGCGACATTAGCGACAATTTATATTTAAAACAAGATGGCAGGAACTTGCCCGCTTTCTTGTATTTGCTTAAAGTCAATCATCCCAAAATATTCAGAAGGATCGAAAAGACCGTTCAATCTGTTGCCCCATATATCATAAATTTGATTTTGGAACCCAACCGTCTTAATACCAACGAGATCGA
>CAILKW010000806.1 GCA_903834845.1 uncultured Bacteroidia bacterium
TTTCAAATAAGCCGTTGCAGGATATGGCGTATTCAGTTGAGTAAATGGAGGAGTAATAAGAAGTAATTTTGTGCTCACTGTCTAAAATATTATAGATTGGTAAAAGTAATGCAAAGCGGGCAAAGATTTAAATCGTATTTTAGCCAAACAATTTTGAGGTTTAGAAAATGATAAATAAAGAGGCTGCATATCGAAAAATATCGGAACTGGTCAAACGCTTTGAAGAGCAATTTGACTCGTATAAAAATGTGAACTACAACGAGACACTTACTCGCAGGGACTTTATTGACCCGTTCTTTAAAGCCTTAGGTTGGGACACCGACAACGAAGCCGGATACGCAGAAGCATATAGGGAAGTTATTCACGAAGATAAGGTAAAGATTGGTAAAGCCACAAAAGCTCCCGACTATTCATTTAGACTTTCCGGTGGAAAACGGCTTTTTTTCGTGGAAGCAAAAAAACCAAGTGTAGCGGTAAAAGATGATATTTTGCCTGCTTACCAAATAAGACGATATGGTTGGAGCGGCAAACTTTCGGTGAGCATTATCACTGACTTTGAAGAATTTGCTATATATGATTGCACCCAAAAACCATTTCCCACCGACAAAGCGTCAGTAGCGCGAATCAGATACCTGACTTTTCGAGAATACCTGACTCAATTTGATTTTATTTGGGAAACCTTCAGCAAAGAAAACGTGCTAAAGGGGAGCTTCGACAAATATGTGCAAAGTAATGCAAACAAAAAAGGGACAACTACCGTTGACAAGGACTTTTTAGTTTCGTTGGATAGATGGCGAACATATCTTGCTACTTCGATCAGCTGGAACAACAAAAACCTCGATGAAGATGAAATAAATTTTGTAGTTCAGCAAACCATCGATCGGATTATATTTCTTCGTATAGCTGAGGATAGAAGTATTGAACCTTACGGTAATTTGCAAAATGCAATTTCTTCGAGAGAGCATGATCCCTGGAGGAATCTTTTTACAATTTTTAGTGAGGCAGATGCAAAATACAATTCAGGTCTTTTCGATTTTAAAAAAGACAAACTCAGCAAGGATTTAAAAATTGACAACAAGGTCATTAAAACAATTATTAAGGAGTTGTATTATCCAAGCCCTTATGCATTTGATGCTATGCCGGTTGAAATATTAGGTAGTGCTTATGAACAATTTCTTGGTAAAGTAATTCGGATTACGCCCGGACACCACGCAAAAATTGAAGAAAAGCCGGAAGTCCGTAAAGCAGGTGGCGTTTATTACACTCCACAATATGTGGTAGAATACATTGTAAAAAACACAGTCGGCAAACTTGTTGAAGGCAAATCACCAAATGAAATTAGCGAAATAAAAATCGTTGACCCTGCATGTGGAAGCGGAAGTTTTTTAATCGGTGCTTATCAGTATTTATTAGACTGGCACAAAGACTATTACAGCAATGGCGGGAAGCTCAATTCAGCTTTCCCAGCCATTCGGAGAGGAGTTAAGGGAGAGGTTCTTACACCCGAAGGAAATCTTACTACCAGCGAAAAGAAACGTATTTTGCTCAACAATATTTACGGAGTTGATATAGATGTAAATGCAGTCGAGGTGACCAAGCTTAGCCTGTTACTCAAATGTATGGAAGGCGAAACCGATGCAAGTATCGCCTATCAATTGTCAATATTTCACGAAAGGGTTTTGCCAACATTAGACAACAATATCAAAGACGGAAACAGTTTGGTTGACACAGATTTTTATGCCTCTCAATTAGATTTTGGCGAAGAAAAGAAAATTAAACCGTTTAATTGGCAGAAAGCATTTCCTGAAGTTTTCAACAGAAAAAAAGAAGAACCAAAAGACGAACTAAAAATTATTGCTCAAAAAGCCAAACTCCACGCTGTTAAAGCATTACAATACGTCTCGGAGCTGGAAGAGAAGCTGAGTATTGTCCATGAACCAATGACCGGTTTTAATTCTAACGGAGGTTTTGATGTAGTGATTGGGAATCCGCCGTGGGTTGATATTAAAGGACATCCTCAAGAATTGGTTAAGTATTATTTCGACAAATTTTCTACAGCAGAAAATCGAATCAATCTTTATTCAATTTTTGTTGAACAAGGTTTGAAATTTTTGGGTAAGCATGGAATTTTTGGTTTTATCATTCCAAACTCTATTCTATATCAAAGTTCTTATGAGAAAATCCGTAAACTTATTTTGAAAGAATTTGCTGTTAATACTATAGTTAGATTGCCTGATAATGTTTTCCAAAATGTTAAAGCAGAAACAATTATTATAAGTATTTCAAAATCAAATCAAATATCAGACTGCATCTTATATGACAGAACAGATACGATAACTGAAATAAATGAATCAAATTGCAAGGAAGTTAAAAAAATCAACTCAAAAGAGTGGTTAAAAAACGAATTTTCCGTTTTCGACATTTTCAGTAACAATGCAGAAATGGAGCTACTAAAGAAAATCGAAAAAAACAAAATTGATCTTATTGAACTTTGTTGTTTTACTTTAGGATTAACACCTTACGACAAATACAAAGGACATACGCAGAAACAAATTCAAGAACGTGTTTTTCATTCTACCACAATGAAAGATGAAACCTTCAAGCCACTACTTGAAGGGGCAGATGTAAAGCGATATTCTGTTCTTTGGGGCAAAAAGGAATTTATCAGCTACGGAAATTGGCTTGGAGCACCAAGAGAACAAAGATTTTTCACAGCTCCACGTATTTTAATAAGACAGATTGTCAGCGGCAAACCACTAAGAATTTATGCGGGTTACACGGACAAAGAGATATATAATACGCAATCAGTTTTTAATATTATTTCAAAAGATGAAAACCGACTGAATACAAAGTATTTGCTTGGATTGCTTAACTCTAATTTGATGAATTTTTATCACGGTCATAAGTATTTAGACCTATCAAAAAACCTGTTTCAAAAGATATTAATTCAAAACTGCAAAAAATTCCCAATTAAAACCATTGACTACCAAAATAAGGATGAAGCCCAACTTCAAACAGAAATAATCACTCTTGTTGACCAACTTCTGAAACTCAACGAAGAAAAAACAGAAGCAAGAATACAATCGAAAATTTCGCACCTTGATGGTAAAATCGAGTTTTGCGAAGACCGGATTAATGAAATAGTGAATAAATTGTATGGTTTGGAACAACCGGAAATAGACTTAATTAAATCGTAAAAACACTCATTTTCATACAAAACTATGAAGTTACCTATATTGTATCTCAATGATTTAAACATTCAATCGGTTGAGAAATCCTATTCGAAAACACTCAAACAATTGCAGGATGGCGATTTTAAAAGTGCAGACGTGCGAAAAATGCCCAACACCGGCTTTTACCGCGCCCGTCTTGATATTCGCGACAGACTGCTCTTCACTATTACTAACTACGAAAACCAAAAA
>CAILKW010000807.1 GCA_903834845.1 uncultured Bacteroidia bacterium
CACTCAATCTTTTCTCCGTTGGGAAAGCGAAGATTTTCTGTAATAAGCTGTGCAGCAGCCTTTGCCATATTCATCGTTTGAATCTCAAGTGATTCTCTTACACCTTGAAGACGCCCATCAATCACGGGACGGATGCCAATTTTAGGCATCTCACCAATAAGCCGGTTAATCATTTTCTCAATATTTTATTGTTAATTTACTCATTCTGACAATTAGGTCAGATTATTTGTAAAAATAAAACTTTCCAATATATGTAGGAATTATCTCAAAGTTTATTTTCTTTAAAAAATCAAAATTAAATGCAATGTCAAAACATAGATTTTCGTTTCCACTTCATTATCAGATTTTTATTGCACTGATTGCCGGAGTTTTTTTTGGTTATTTTTTCTCCAACAGTGTCAATTACACTAATTGGATCGGTGATGTATTCCTCCGGGGGTTGAATATGGTTGTTGTTCCGCTGATTCTCCTCTCAATTACAACGGGAGTGGCAAGTGTTGGAAGCGGTGATAATTTGGGTCGTCTTGGTCTGAAAACAATGGGTTATTATATCTTATCTACACTGGCAGCCATTCTTACCGGTTTTTTTCTGGTTAATCTTATTAAACCGGGTGTTGGAGCTGAACTGGGATTTAAAATGCCTGTTGATAACCTGTCTGCTGTCACCGATAGTTTTAGTACTACACTAATAAAGATTGTTCCCTCAAATATCTTCGAGGCACTATCTCAGGGACAAATGCTTTCAATAATATTCTTTGCCATTCTGTTGGGATTCTTTATTACCAAAATGGACGAAAAGCCGCAACAACTTCTTGTTGACGTATTTAATGCGGGTCTTGATGCAATAATGAAAATTACCCTTTTTGTTATCCGTTTTACACCTATCGGGGTTTTCAGCATTGCAGCAAAAGTAATTGCGCAACAAATTCAGATGGGAAATGAAATAAGTGAAGTCTTCAGTCGTCTGGGACTTTATTTTATAACAGTGCTTATTGGCTTGTTTATTCATGGTCTGATTACACTTCCACTAACTGTAAAGATATTGGGGCGTGCCAATCCTATTAAACATTTCAAAAATATGACTACCCCTTTACTGACAGCGTTTTCCACTTCTTCCTCTAATGCAACTCTCCCTTTGACAATGGAGGCTGTTGAGTTTGAAGACGGCGTTTCCAACAAAATTGCAAGTTTTACTTTACCACTTGGTGCGACTGTAAATATGAATGGAACTGCACTTTATGAATGTGTCGCAGTTATTTTCATTGCTCAGGCTTATGGAGTTGATCTCTCGTTTGGCCAGCAATTGATTGTTATTTTTACCGCCTTATTAGCTGCAATCGGCTCTGCTGGTATTCCAATGGCAGGTTTGGTAATGATGACTGTTGTTTTGAAGGCTGTTGGTCTTCCGCTTGAGGGTATTGGATTAATCCTTGCCGTTGATAGGGTGCTTGATATGTTCCGTACCACAATAAATGTTTACGGCGATACCTGTTGTGCTGTAATTATAGCGAAATCAGAGGGCGAGACACTTAAGGTTTAAAATAAGCAGTTGGAACCGGATTAAAAAGGATCGCCTTACGAAAACTTTTGTAGAAATGAGGATTATCTTCCTAAAATTGTAATTTTGTTGCATTAATCACTAATACCCGTAGTTATGATTCCTTTTATTATTCTTGGTGTAATTGCTTTGATTGTTTTCTGGCTGATTGGTATTTACAACAGTCTGGTTCGTTTGCGCAACAC
>CAILKW010000808.1 GCA_903834845.1 uncultured Bacteroidia bacterium
AAGAATTTGGGGCGTTTTACATTAATATTGTCCGCAATTTGATTAAAAACTTCACGGTAAGTAATATTTTCAGAATTTAGGATATATCGTTGATTTTTAACGTTATCCCAAACTTCGTCTTCCATCAGCCGTTGCATTGCTTCAGTAACATCATGGACATCAACAAAACCTGTACCTCCTTTTGTATAAAATTTTAATCCCTTTTGTACCGTAGGGAAAAGCAATGAGCTGCCCGATTTCCAGTTTCCCGGCCCTATAATAATCGATGGATTAACAATTACTGCTTCAAATCCCTGAAAAATTGCTCGCCAAACCTCCATTTCCGAAAGATACTTACTTTCTGCATAAGCATTGTGACCAGTATTATTGTTCCAGGGATGATCTTCGTTAGCTTCAATTCCATCTGGGGGTGAACCGATTGCAGCAATAGAACTTACATGGCAAAAACGGGGAATTTTCAACGATAGGGCAAGATCAACAAGGTTTGCCGTTCCCTCGCAGTTGGTATGAATCATAGTTTCGCGATCGCGCTGATCGAATGATATTATTGCGGCTGAATGGTAAATTTGGTCAACATCTGCAAGCAGATTGCGCAAACTTTCCTTTTCGAGAATATCACCATCAGCCCATTCAATCTTTTGCATTAGCGATTGATATTCACAACTATAATATTCAAATATTTTCTCAGTTCGTTTAATGTCGCTTCCAGGTCTTTTTAGGGCACGGACTTTCTTACCACAGCTAATCAGATCATAAAGTAAATGTGCCCCAACCATTCCGGTTCCGCCTGTTACAAATATCATAACTATATATTGATAAAATTAAAAAGGAATAAGTGAATCATAAATGTACTTTAGGAGTTTATGGCTCTTCTTCCGAGGTGGCCACAAAGGAGTTTTTCCACAGATTTCAGTTTCTGGTATCGCTTTTGATATTCTTGTATTGATTCAAAATCATTGTTTTCTGATGCTTTCCGTATGCCCTGCTCCGTTTGTGCTATCAAAAATGTGATGTACTTCAACTTACATTCCTGCAATACTTTAGGAACAAGTATATGAAGAATTTCATGTTCTTCTTCGATATAACTACCCCTTTTACGCCAAAACTGACTTAACTTATTTTTTTCGGATAAGATATCTGAAACTAACTGACTTATCCTTTGATCAGGATGGTTTACAAAATATTTAATTGCATCGAAGTCTTCATCATCACCATGTAAACGGTATTCATCAAAAACAGCCTTTATAACCGGATTTACAGATTCCATCTGATCGGCTTCAAGTTCGGAAAGAATAAATCCGGCAACATAAACGGGATCAATATAACCTGTTGAAGGATTCTCTATCTCAAATAATTTATGCAAACCGTACTTAATCAGTAATTTAAGTAACTCGCGCTCCTCATTTTCACATGGATTAATCTCTGGTATCGGAACAGGTAAGGGTTGAGTTTTGACATTTGCTTCCTTTAGTAATTCGCGCTCCTGATGCTTAATCATTTCATCCTCAGTTTTCATCTTTAACTTTCGGATTTCATTGTAAAGTACATCTTCGCGAACATCAAGAAGACGGCTACATTCTTTAAGGTATTCCGACCTTACGATTTCGGCAGGTATCACCGAAATTGAACTTACAATATCGGTAATCAATTTTGCCCTGTTGATAGGATCATTTGCAACACCTGCCAGCAAAAGCTTAGTTTTGAATTTGATAAAATCGGTTTCGTTTTCACGGATATATTCGGTAAGCTTAGTGGCACTCATTGATCGGGAAAATGAATCAGGATCTTCGCCTTCTGGCAAGGGGAGTACTTTAACGTTGATCCCCTCTTCAAGAACCATATCAATTCCACGCATTGAAGCTTTTATTCCTGCTTGGTCACCATCGTATATTATTGTAATATTGCTCGTAAACCTGCGAATCAGTCTTATCTGATCAATAGTAAGCGAAGTTCCCGATGAGGCAACAACATTTTCAATACCTGATTGATGAAGTGATGTTACATCGGTGTAACCTTCAACAAGATAGCATTTGTCTTCCTGAATAATAGCTCTTTTTGCCTGAAATATCCCGTAAAGAACTCTGCTTTTATGGTAAATATCAGATTCGGGTGAATTTAGGTATTTTGCAATTGTTTTATCCTGAGTCAATGTACGACCACCAAAACCAATTACACGTCCTGAAATTCCATGAATCGGAAACATCATTCGTCCGGCGAAACGGTCGCGAATCCAGTCTTCCCGTTTGATGGTAAGACCCGTTTTTTCAAGATATTCCATTTTGAAACCTTCTCTGAGAGCTTCATTTGTCATAACATCTTTTCCCTCAGGACAGTATCCGATTCCAAATTTTCGGATAATATCATCACGCATTCCACGTTGCCTCAGATATGAGAGACCTATTATTCTGCCGGAGTTGGTTTCCCAAAGTTGATTGCTAAAATATTTTTGTGCAAATTCCGAAACAATTAATTGACTCTCACGGTCGTTACGTTCTTTTGCATCTTCGGGATTCTCTTCTTTTTCTCTAATCTCTATGTTATACTTTTTTGCAAGCCATCTAAGAGCGTCTGTATATGCCAAATGTTCGTGCTCCATGATAAAGTTTACCGAAGAACCACCTTTACCGCATCCAAAGCACTTATAAATGCCCTTTGCTTGTGAGACATTAAACGAGGGAGTTTTCTCGTTGTGAAAAGGGCATAACCCGATCATTGATGTTCCCCTTCGCTTTAAAGTAACGAAATCGCCAACCACATCTGCAATCTCAGCTGAGTCGAGTATTTGTTGTATTGTTCTCTGATCAATCATACGAGCAAAGGTAATGAAAACTGCGTATAAC
>CAILKW010000809.1 GCA_903834845.1 uncultured Bacteroidia bacterium
AAATTGGTTCTGAACATGACGGTAATTTGAACTTATATTTTTCATACTCAACAGGCAATGACAATGTGGAATGTTCGGGACTTAATTTAACCAGATATTTATCTGATTTCTCCGACTTTCCTCTGATTGAAGAGTAGCACGTACCGCTAATATATGCTTATCGAAAGCGGGCGGACAGTGTTTAATTGTTAAGCATGTGGCGTAGTACATTTTGTTTACTAATTAATCACCTCCTACCTTTGTTGAAAACATCAAAGATAAGAGAGCAAATAGCATTGACAGAAGTCAGTGCGATAATTGAGCATCATCGAACAAGTGGACTAACTGTCTAAACATTTTGTGTTGCTGAGAATATTAATCCTGTAATTTGCGTAAACATTTACGGTTGCAAGTAAACCTGGAAGATTCCAAACTTATTCCGGTCTTATCTGTAAACTACAATTACCTTCAACCGTTATTGCAACCAATTGAAAAGAATTTGCACCATCGCGCAAACCGTAAAATAAAGTTTTGAGTTTTTATGCTGTGGCGTACTGAAAACAAAGTTTGGAGTTTCATAACAAAATAGAAATGAAATGTTTCGCAGTTTCAATAAACTTTTATTGGACAACACCACGAAATTTTGTACATTTGCATAAACTTTAAAATTTAGTTTTATGCTTGCACCATTAGATAATGAGACGATTTTTAAAAAAGTGTTTACAGATAATGAAGTTTTTCAGCAATTTGTAAAAGACCTTTTTGATGTGGATATTGTGGTTAGTAAAATCGAAACAGAAAAGAAATTTGACCCACCCATAGCAAATATTGACATAAAACTTGATATCTATGCCGAGACTGATGACCATAGGTTTGTAATCGAAATACAAAAAATTGATTACGACTATAATTTTAATCGGTTTCTCAATTACTTCTTCAGTCTTTTAATCGAGCAACAACGTAAGGGCGCAAAATACGAAATACCCCAAACTGTTTTAGGTGTGGTTGTTCTGACAAGACCTTACAAAATCAACCAAATAACTGGAGAACCCATACATGAAAATGTAATGACGATAGACTTTGACCCAAGAAATTTAGCCGACGAAAGAATTAAGTTGTGGAGACATAAATTGTTGTTTTTAAATCCCAATGCCAAATACAAAAAAGATTCAACACCAAAGAATTATCAGGATTGGTTGGACTTGTTTAGTGTATCAATAAATCAAAAAACAAAAATTGTTCTTAACCTAAATAATAAGGGAATTGCCAAAGCATCCAAATTAGCTGAATATGACAATCTTGATCCCAAGACTATTGCAGAAATGAAAATTGCAGAAGAAAAAAAAGCAATGATTTCCCTTATCGAGAATGAAAGTAAAACAGAAGGAAAAATTGAGGGAAAAATTGAAGGTATAAATGAAGGCATGATTATAGCCGCTAAAAATGGAATTACAGCTGGAGTGTCAAATGATATAATAAGAATAATGACAGGATTATCAGATTCACAGATTGATGAATTGCGTAAACAGATTGAATAACAAGATAATAATGCCCTAGGTGCAGAGCAGTAATAGTGCTTTTGTCCTGCTAATTGGGTCTAACACGCAAATAATCCACCTGCGACTTCATCCTGGATTCGTGCAATTAGTGTAATTCGTGGGTAAAATCTGACACACAAAAAATCCACAGCGACTACTCCTTCGATTCGTGTAATCCGTGGGTAAAATCTGACACGCAAAAAATCCACAGCGACTTCACCTTCGATTCGTGTAATTCGTGTAATCCGTGGGTAAAGTCTGACACACAAAAAATCCCACCTCCGACTTCGCATTTTCTTCGTAGCAAATTGATTAGAAGCCGCTTTAAGGTCAAACCTGTACAACAAAGTTTTGAGTTTTTATTATGTGGCGTACTGAAAACCAAGTATGGAGTTTCAAACAAGAAGAAGAAAAACAACAGGTTGCAAACAAAAGCTAATTGCCATCGGTGTGTAAAGTGCTGAAATAGTGATTATCGTTCTAATAAAGTCTTGAGGTAAAATTAAGTTAAAGTTTCCAAAATCCCTGACAACAGTTAGTTTCGGTCGTTTGCTTTCATACTATGGGCGACAGTTCAAACTTGAAATTGACTGCAAAACCATTACCTTTTTCCGCATCTTTGCATTGACAAAAAATAAATAAAAATGGAAGACTTTGGCAGGAAAGCCAGAACCCAAAGGGAATTGGCACTAATGGAAGACATGGTGCCATTGTTAAAAAAAATGGCCCAGAGTAGTGAAATTTCAGGATTGACAGCGTATGAATAAAGGGGTCGAATTCGCCCCCCTTTAAACTGGTCGAATTCGACTGGTTTGGAATTAAAATTTTGAAGAAATGGCAAAAACTAAAGTAGAAAATACAGAGATTACCGTCTTATCTATTGAAGATAAGGATTATATCTCACTGACCGATATGGCGAACGCCAAAGAAAGTGAAAGCAGGGCTGCGGATATAATCAAGAATTGGCTCAGAACAAGATATGCAATTGAATTTTTGAGTGTTTGGGAGCAGATCAATAATCCGAATTTTAAAGTGGTGGAATCTGACCACTTTAAAATGCAAGCAGGCATGCCAAGTTTTGTGCTTAGTGCCTCTGAATGGATTGAAAAAACCGATGCCATTGGAATTTTAGTAAGGAAAGGAAAATATGGGGGAACTTATGCACACAAAGACATTGCCTTTGAGTTTGGCTCTGCCATTAGTGTGCCATTCAAATTGTACTTAATTACCGAATTCCAACGCCTCAAAGAAGAAGAACAAAAACAACTCGGCTGGACAGCTAAGCGTGAGCTAACAAAAATCAATTACCATATTCATACCGATGCCATAAAGAAAAACCTTATACCTAATGAATTAACCGCTGCCCAAACATCCATTATTTACGCCAGCGAAGCCGATGTGCTTAATGTGGCTATGTTTGGGATAACTGCAAGACAATGGCGCGAAGCCAATCCCGACCAGAAAGGAAACATACGCGATTATGCCGGCATTAACCAACTGATTTGTCTGGCCAATATGGAAAACCTCAATGCCATCTTTATCCAAGAAAAAATGCCACAAAACGAACGGCTCATAAAACTGAACTTAATAGCCATTCAGCAAATGCAAGTATTGCAGGAAGTAGGAAACAGAAAACTGCTGAAATAAGATTAACTTTGACTTTTGATTTATGAATATTCGGTATAAAGAAAAGAATTGGCCAGT
>CAILKW010000810.1 GCA_903834845.1 uncultured Bacteroidia bacterium
GACTGGTGGCCAGAATTCAGCTGCCACCGGAAGAATTGAAACAATTTGCAAAGGTATCGGTGTTGATCCAGAGCATTTACATGTTGTTGAGGCAATGCCAAAAAACCACGAAAAACTTGTTAATCTGATCAAAAAGGAGCTTGCATATCATGGGGTTTCTGTGATTGTTCCCCGAAAGGAGTGCATACAGAAGAGTGTGAGAAAAAAGAGCAAAAGCAAAAATGAATAGCAGGATCAAGGATATCAAATTACAGTAAAACAAATCTATACATCAAAGAACTTATTACATGAAGTGCGACATAGTTTTAGCGGGAGTCGGCGGACAAGGAATTTTATCAATAGCTACAGTTTTGGGTTTTGCAGCCCTTGAAAATAATCTTTATCTCAAACAGGCCGAAACACATGGTATGAGTCAGCGCGGAGGTGCTGTACAATCGTACCTGAGGTTGTCTGATAAACCAATCTATTCAGATTTGATACCTTTTGGAAATGCCGATCTGATTCTTTCGGTTGAACCAATGGAATCGTTAAGGTATCTTCCATATCTTTCGCCAAATGGATATGTGGTTACTAATACTACACCATTCAAAAATATCGAAAACTATCCTGATATTGAGGATATTATGAATGAAATAAAAAAATTGCCGAGAGCTGTTGCGATTAACGCAGAGGCTATTGCTAAAGAAATTGGTAATTCGAAAGTCTCAAACATGGTTATTCTGGGTGCTGCCATCCCTTTTATAGATATTGCTCAAGAAAGTATTGAAAACGGTATCCGCGAAATCTTCGGACGTAAAGGGGCTGATATAGTAAAGTTAAACCTCCTCGCACTTCGTACAGGTCGCACATTTACGGAAGAAAACAAATCTGTTATTTTGAAATATTAATCCTATTTGTTCAAGGTTTGAGACTATTTCAAAAACTTGATAAAAAACTATTGAAGGTTTATTTCCGAAATCCAGTACTTAATTATTAAAATCAGCCTTTCCACTTATTATTAAAGGCCTTTCGCTGAATTCATTTTTATGCAATATCGGCACACTGTATATTTGACTCAAAATAAAAAATGGTTAACTGGAAAGTTAAGTTTGTTTAAGATAAGAATGCTACTTTAAAAAAATACGATGAAACTAAAAAGGAACATTGCCACAAGTGGAGAAGGGTTTATTTTTAATCCTGGTACAGGAGACTCTTTTTCAACCAACCCGATAGGAGCTGAGATCATAACATTATTAAAGGACGAAAAACCCCTGAAGGTTATTATTGATACGATCTGTACTAAGTATGATGTAGATCAAAGTACATTTGAGAAGGATCTTGATGATTACTTATCGCAATTAAAAGATTTCACAATTTTAGATTAAACAACCAAATATATTAACTTACTTATGAATAAGCAGTTTATTAATACTGAGAATTGCAGTAAAACTATCAGAAGAAAATTGGTAATTGCTGTTACCGCATTGAACGCCATTGACAGTCCCGGACCTGGAGTTGCTGTTATTCGCGCCATACGTGAATGTCCCGATTTTGAAGTTCGTATTATTGGACTTTCTTATGAATCCCTTGAGCCTGGTTTATATATGCACGATTTGGTTGATAAAACCTATCAGATTCCTTATCCCTCCGCGGGTACAGACAGTTTATTGGGACGTTTGATGTACATTCATGGTATCGAAAAAATTGATGTGATAATACCCAATTTTGATGCTGAACTTTTTAATTTTATTAAATTAAAGAATAAACTCAAAGATGTCGGTATCCGTACATTCCTGCCTGATTTAGATCAATTTGAATCGCGAGACAAAATAAAACTTAATGAATTCGGTAAAAAACACAATATGTTCGTCCCTGCTGATAAAATTATTTATCAGGTCAAAGATCTTAAAGAGGCCTCTGAACAGATTGGTTATCCAATGGTTGTGAAAGGGAAGTTTTACGATGCGATTATTGCCCAAACATTGGAGCAGGCTGAAAAAGCTTTTTACAAAATTCAGGCTAAATGGGGACTGCCTATAATTGTTCAGGAGTTCATTAACGGAACAGAAATCAATATTGCAGCCTTGGGAGATGGTGAAGGAAATGCAATCAGCGTGATTCCAATGCGAAAACTTTACATTACGGATAAAGGGAAAGCCTGGGCAGGTATTACAATCGATGATTCATCGTACATTGAACTTGCACGCAAATTTATCAAAGTTACGAAATGGCGTGGAGGCTGCGAGCTTGAAGTTATGCAAACTGCTGATGGAAAACCGTATATTATGGAGGTCAATCCTAGGTTTCCCGCTTGGATTTATTTAACTGCCGCCGCAGGTCAAAACCAGCCAGCATCTTTGGTGAAAATGGCTCTCGGCCAGAAAGTAGTACCTTTCAAAGATTATGAAGTTGGGAAAATTTTTATCAGATATGCCTGGGATTTGATTACAGACATTGGAGAGTTTCAGCAGATTTCGGGCAATGGTGAACTCGAGGCAAAGAAGAAATTTGATTTGAAGCTGTCGGTTAATTAGACTTCAATAAGTAACTATAAAAATAAGGCAATAGATAAACATTATGGAAAAAGTGAGATATGAAAGACCTGTAATTCAAAAAATGAATACCGGATTAATGAATAAATTTGGTACTCGTAATATATTTGAGCCTGTTACACACATTGAAAGTGTCTCGGTAAAAAGTCTTATTCAAAAGTATGGATCTCCTTTGTTTGTAGTTTCAGAAAAACAGATAAGACGTAACTATCAGAATGCTATCAGAATTTTTAAAACCCGCTATCCGAAAGTTCAGTTTGCCTGGTCATACAAAACTAATTATATGAATGCTGTATGTCAGGTATTTCATCAGGAAGGGTCATGGGCAGAGGTTGTTTCTGGTTTCGAATACGAGAAAGCTTTGGGCAATGGTGTACCTGGGAATAAAATCATCTTTAACGGTCCTAATAAAACTGATGCAGAACTTATTACTGCAGCACGAAACAACTCATTAATACATGTTGATCATTACGATGAGCTTTATTCGTTGATTAAGTTAAGTGAAGATAACAACCTCAGGCCACGTGTTGCCATTCGTGTCAATATGGACACAGGCATTTACCCCAAATGGGATAGGTTTGGTTTTAACTTCGAAAACGGACAGGCATGGAACGCCATCACACGAATTATTAATTCCTCAAATCTTGATTTGGTTGGTCTCCATTGCCATATTGGTACATTTATGTTGTCACCATCGGCTTATGCTATTGCTGCAACAAAATTATGCGAACTGACATGGAGCATAAAAGAAAAATTCAATAAAATCATTCATTACATTGATCTTGGTGGCGGATTTCCATCAACTAACACTCTAAAAGGAGCCTATTTACCGGGCACTGACACCGTTCCTTCAATTGATCAATTTGCCGATGCAATTACTGACGTTATTCTTGGATATGGCATTAAGCAAGAAGATCTGCCTTTGTTGATTCTCGAAACTGGGCGCGCCCTCATTGATGACGCAGGATTTTTGCTGGGAACTGTGTTGGCAACTAAACGGCTGTCGGATGGACGAAGAGCTACAATCCTTGATTTTGGTATAAACTCACTTTTTACATCATTTTGGTACGATCATAAAATAAGTCCGGCACAATCCTTTGGTCAGCATACCGAAGAGATGGTACTTTATGGGCCACTGTGCATGAACATAGACATAATTCGCGAAAGCGTAACTATGCCTTTGCTTGAGCGAGGTAACCATATTGTGGTTCATAAGGTTGGTGCCTACAATATGACACAATGGATGCAGTTTATTACTTTGCGCCCGAATATAGTAC
>CAILKW010000811.1 GCA_903834845.1 uncultured Bacteroidia bacterium
AGTTTACCTGATTCTTCCGAAACTGCCAACTCAGGAATCGGAAATAGAATTAAGTGAAGCCGAACTGGAAATAGATGCTGGTGGAGATAACATATACTCAATTTATCCATGTGCTCCGGATTCAGCTGCTGCCGCTGCCTGTGTTAATCAATAAACTATTATTCTAAATAGTCTGCTTGTCATCACTTTTTCCTTACTTTTTCCCTTATGAAAGGAAATAATAACCTCAAAGTTTATAAATGAAGGCACGAATTTTAGCTCTTCGGTTATATGCAAATATCCTCTGTTGCTCACTTCGTTTAAACTTTTTTTACCGCTGATATACGTAAAGAAATCGCAAAGAACCGCTGAGATGCCTATTAGTAGCCGATTATTAGAGAAACTTATTTCCTTAAAGCAGCTTCGAGTGTTCTTAGTGGTTTAATTTACCCTTTAATTCCATGCTATTAATTTTATGAATTTTGGGAATTCATTGATTCGGGAATAATTTTTAATTTAGCATATTGTTTCTAAGCCTAATACATAGTTATTCAATACTTTAATTGCAAAACATTACTGTTCATTACTTTTTTTTTCAAAAAATAACCCTTAAATTTCAGGGTACGTCAACCCTGAAATTTCAGGGTCACTCATAATTTTGGATTGTTTAATTTTGTCGTGTACATATTAAACAACAGTTAAAAACATCGGAACCATGAAACGACAAAACTTTGTTTTCGTGCAATTTATTGCATTTTTGCTTTTGGCTTACACCTCCGGTTGTAAGGAAGAAATTACCCAATTTCTTCCACATTTAACTACTACGCCAGTCACGATCATCAGTGGAAATTCGTTCACTTCGGGCGGGGAGATCATTTCCGATGGCGGAGCAGCCATTACTGCCAGAGGCGTTTGCTGGGGAACCACCACACGCCCCACAATTGCCAACAGCAAAACCACAGATGGCAATGGGACCGGAACTTTCACCAGTACAATCAGCCAGCCTCCAGGTTCGATTTATTATTTAAGGGCTTATGCTACAAATAGAATTGGGACAGGTTACGGAGAACAAAAAACCTTTTTTCCGCAGGGATTAGTCTCCGAAACATTTAAGGATATCGAAGGCAATGTCTATCATGCAGTGGTTATCGGCACACAAACCTGGATGGTCGAAAACCTGAAAACAACCAAATACCGTAACGGAGACCTTATTCCCCATTTGACCGACAGTTTAGCTTGGGTTACTTCGGTTAGTGGGGCCTACTGCTGGTACAACAACGATGCCGCAACATATAAAGCTGATTATGGTGCTTTGTACAACTGGTATGCTGCTGCCGACAGCCGGAATATTGCGCCCATAGGATGGCATGTCCCATCGTCAGAAGAATTTACGGTTTTGGCCAATTATCTTGGGGGCAGAGATGTAGCGGGTGACAAATTAAAGGAGTCTGGTACAAATCATTGGTTAGCTCCAAACAATGGGACAAACGAATCGGGATTTACGGGACTTCCCGGAGGTGGGAGGGGGTGGTATTGGAATGAGACCTCCGGGCTTGGCGAGAATGGCTACTTCTGGACAACTACATCAAAGGATGCCGGAACCGCCTGGTTTCGGTGGTTCCCATCCGGTGATAGCGCAGGTTTTTTTCTGTCCAATGAAGAAAAGCCCGCAGGGAACTCTGTGAGGTGTTTGCATGATTAATTGTGATTGGAAACTTTAGGAGTACGATGTTTCAAGATGGGAGGCTGCAACAGTAATTTTAAAATATAATGATAATGTTTTAACTATTTAATTTTCTGATACATGTTAGTTTTAAAAAATTTATCGAAATCGTACGGGCAGGTGATCGCAGTCAAAGAGATAGACCTGACCATTGAAAAGGGAGAGTTTTTCTGCCTCCTTGGGCCAAGCGGATGCGGAAAGACAACCATTCTGCGCATGATCGCAGGTTTTGAACGTCCAACAGGGGGAGAAATATGGCTGAATGGCAAAAACATTACCCATCTTTCGCCCAACGAACGCGATGTAAACACTGTATTCCAGAACTATGCCCTGTTCCCGAATTACTCTGTTCTCGACAATATCGGGTATGGGTTAAAGGTCGTCAATATGCCCAAAGCCGAAATTGACAATCGTGTAGCAGAGGCCATCCGTCTGGTTGGGCTCGAAGGTTTTGAAAAACGGATGCCTGCTAACCTGTCGGGAGGTCAGCAACAGCGCGTAGCATTAGCGCGTGCTCTTGTTAAACGACCTCAAATTCTTCTTCTTGATGAACCGTTGAGTGCACTCGATAAAAAAATTTCGGAACAGACCCGCAATGAACTCGCCGAACTCCAACAAAAAGTAGGGATCACCTTTATTTTTGTCACCCACAACCAGTCGGAAGCACTGGCACTTGCTAATCGCATAGGCGTAATGAAAAACGGGCTCATGGAGCAATGTGCAACACCAAAAGAGATCTACGAGAAGCCCGGCTCGAAGTTTGTCGCCGATTTCATAGGAAACATGAATTTCTTTGATGGTACTATCATTGGTGTCAACCAACAAAACACCGATATTGACCTTACCGGACTCGGAGAAATTTCTCTTAGCCAGACTGGTGTCAGACAAGGAAAATCCAATGTTTTATTCTGTCTCAGACCCGAAAGGATCAAACTCTCACTTCTTCCTGCTGCACCTTACGAAAATTACCTGAAGGGGATCGTCAAAAAGAAGCACTATCTCGGCGAACATACAAAGTTTGAAGTGGAAATGGCCAATGGGATAACTGTCAACGTAACTGCGCTGAACTATATGCTTCAGCAATCGAATGAGTTTTATGACCTTGAAGAAAAAGTATTTTTAATCTGGAGTAAAACATCGGGGGAACTGATCTATGTTTAATAAAATCAAAGAACAATATTTGCTCATGGCACCACCTATGCTGTGGTTGCTGATCTTCTTCATAGTACCCCTTATTATCGTATTAGGTTACAGCTTCTGCATAAGTGAAGCCACGGGGGGCGTTAAACTTGAATTTACTTTGGGCCATTACAGGCTTGCTTTCGAGGGAATGTACCTCTATATCTTTCTGAAATCGTTCCTCTATGCCGGTATAACCACAGTGATCACATTGGCGATTTCGTTCCCGATGGCCTACTACATGGCTTTTGCATCCCCACGCATGAAAATGGTGATGATGTTGATGATCATCCTTCCGTTCTGGACAAATTTCCTGATCCGGATGTACTCGCTGATGACCCTGCTTGGCGAATCGGGACTGATCAACTCCATGTTGCTGAACCTGGGGATCGTTGATGAGCCGCTACCCATGATGAACAATTCTTTCGGGATGTATGTCGGTTTTGTTTATTGGAACCTGCCGTTCATGATCCTGCCGATAGCATCTTCCCTCGACAGGATTGATGTTTCTTTACTGGAAGCCTCCCTCGACCTGGGCGCAAGCGGCAGACGTTTATGAATGTGACTTTACCTTATTCACTTCCGGGACTTGTTGCCGGAATCATATTCACCTTCATACCTACCCTTGGGAACTTTGTTATCCCCGAATTTCTTGGTGGGCCAGACAATATCATGATCGGCAATGTAATTACTGCCCAATATCTACAAGCCCGCGACTGGCCGTTCGGTTCTGCCCTTTCTACAGTGATGATGTTTGGGGTGATGATCTTTATCTCACTATATATCAAGTACTATAATCCGACAAAAAATAAAAATCTCGTAAATTTCTGAAAATATGGCTGGAAATCTTGCAAGAGGCAACGACCTCAACATCGGACAGGGATGGGTATTAAAGCTTGTAGCTTTTTTGGGGGCACTGTTCCTTATTACGCCGCTGGTCATCCTTATCGTCTTCTCGTTCAACGACTCCACGACGCTCACCCATTGGGAAGGGTTTTCGTTGAGATGGTATGCTGCAATTTTCAAAGATGAAGGGTTATGGATATCGCTGAAAAATTCGTTGGTCGTGGCAATTGTCAGCACGATAATTACAACAATAATCGCAACGATGGGAGCCTTGCTGATCGGAAAATACAATTTCAGGGGCAGGGCACTTTTTCAAAACCTGCTTTATGTGCCGGTTATAATTCCCGAAATCATTTTCGGTGTTGCCCTACTGGCACTCTTTATGCTGATCAATTTCCCGCTTGGGATAGTCTCGATCATCTGCGCTCACATCACTTTTAGTTTCCCATTTGCCACCCTCGTGATCCTTTCGAAAGTGGTCAATCTCCCCCCATCCCTTGAGGAGGCAAGCCTCGACCTTGGTGCAAGCCGGTGGCAAACATTCAAATGGGTCGTTTTGCCAAATATTATGACCGGTGTCGTATCTGGTGCGATGTTCGCCTTCACACTAAGCATAGACGATTTCATTGTCACCTTCTTTACTGCCGGAGTTGGTTCTTCGACTTTACCATTGAAAATCTACTCCATGATCAAGTACGGCCTGACCCCTTCGATCAATGCAATATCAACAGTGCTTATCGTGTTTACGGTTGTCGCATTGTATGCTACCGACAAATTGCAGAAAAGCACAAGGATAGGTAAAAAGTTCAAAATAGCCCTCGCAAGCGGTTTCCTTGTAGTCGTGCTTTCGCTGATTGTCATACCCATGACGATGAAAGACAACAAGACTGTCAATCTTTATAACTATTCCGAGTACATCGACAGCAATTTGATAGATAAATTTAAGGCTGAAACAGGGATCACCGTCAATATAGACTACTATACCGACAATGAAGACATGCTCTCTCGACTGAGGATGGGGGTTACAGGGTACGACATTGTTGTCCCAGCCGGTTACATGATCAAAATCATGAAGGAAGCAGGAATGTTGGCACCCCTGGATTTCAACAATATCCCGAATAACAAATACATCAAAAACAATGTGAGAAAACTTGAATTCGATACTACCGGCAATTATTACATCACGTATGCCTATGGCTTTATAGGAATTGTTTACAACAGCGATAAAATCCACGATCCGATCAGTTCGTGGGGCGACTTGTGGAACCCTGCCTATAAAGGGAACATCCTGATGGTTGACGACATGCGCGAAGTTTATTTTGCTGCCTGTAAAAAGATCGGAAAACCGTATGATGATAACCCCGAAATAAAGGAGGCTTTCGCCCAACTTGTTGAACAACAACTGCATGTGATGAAATACGAATCAAATGCCACGGAGGAATTGATGAAAAGCGGTGATGCCTGGATTGCCCAAACATGGAATGGGGCGATTCAAAAGGTATGCGAGTCGGATCCAAAGTTCAAACTTTGCATTCCACGCGAGGGTTTGCTTTTCTTTTTCGATAATTTAGCGATCCTTTCTACTTCACCAAACAAAAAAAATGCTGAACTTTTTATCAATTTCATGCTACGTCCCGAGAATTCAGCAGCCAACATGAAAAAGATAAAGTATGCCATGCCCAACGAGGAGGCACGTGCATTGCTCGACTCCAGCCTTAGGTTCAATCCTGTGGTTTTCCCGGAACTCCCCGAAAGCTCAAAGATCGAAACTATACGCGATCTGGGAGAATTCAATAAAGTTCTTGATAAGGCATGGACAGGATTAAAAGTTAGGTGATTACACAAGTAATTTAAACAATAAAATTTATTGTTTTTGACTAAATTTGGGTACGATCAATATTTAAACACATGAAATAAAACAGTAAATTTGCAGGAATAAAATTGGAAGTTATGAGCAAAAAGAAATTAATCCGGTTCGACTGGGCTATGAAAACAATTCTTCGGGATAAAGCCAATTTCGATGTGTTGGAAGGTTTTCTATGTGCCTTATTTGAGGATGACAGTATCATAATACTGAACATCCTTGAAAGTGAAAGTAATCAGAAAACTGACGATGATAAATTTAACCGTGTTGATTTATTGGTGCAAGATAAAGAAAACCGAAAAATATATATCGAAATACAAAATACCAGAGAGACAGACTATTTGGAAAGACTGCTTTACAGCTCATCAAAAATTATTGTTGACCACCAAAAACTTGGCAATGATTTTTCGAACATTAGCAAGGTGATCTCAATAAGCATCATGTATTTTAATTTAGGTTTGGGTGATGACTATATTTATCATGGTACCAATGATTTTTATGGTATTAACACTCATAACAAATTAATTGTAAAAAAACGTGTTGAATTATTGGACAGCTTAGAACCTAAATATAAATTTGAAGAGAAAAACATTTTTCCTGAGTACTACATCATAACGGTGGAGAGGTACAAGAATTTAATACAGAGGCGAATAGATGAATGGGTTTACATATTCAAGAACAACGAAGTAGCCGAAGGGTCAACCTCAAAAAACATAGATAAAGCAGAACAGAAACTTGCTGAATTGCTTATGACAGACCAAGAAAGGGCGGTTTACGAGAAATACCTGATAAACTTAGCAAGAGACAGGGATGCAATAAACACCGCAAAAGAAGAAGAAGGACACGAAGAAGGTAAGATCGAAGGTAAGATTGAAGGCAAGATTGAAGGCATTGAGCGCATGATAGTTAATGCATTCAAAGCAGGAGGAACTATTGAGTTTTTATCGTTAATGGCACAGATAAACAATGCTGAAGTTGTTAAAATCTTATTAAAGTATGGATTAATGGAAAAGCCTTATTCGGATATTGATATTTCTGTAAGTCAATAGTAAAATAGCCATTAAGGTTTAATGATTAACGAAATATTTGAGAGTCAAAATCATTTAAAACAGTTTTTTAAGAATATGAAACATACATTCCTAAATCATTTCAATATCATTTCTCCTTCAATGCAACCGCATTTGGTGGATTCGGGAATTGCAGGCGAGCTTGGAAATCTTTGCTCCCTTTTCCCTTACGATATTACGCAGGATTTTGGTTTCGAATCCCGGTTGAGTAACCCCAAAGCTGTTTGCGATTTTTTCCTGCAAATCAGGAAAGGTTTACCCGGTGCACTAATGCTGGCCGGGAAAAGCACGGTATCCAACTTGTCAGGCCAATTGCAGGACGATCCGTTCTGGCGAAGGGTTATCAGGATTTTTATGGCATGGACAGATGCGGAGCATATATTATCACAATCGGTTGAAGTGTTCTGGCTCGAATTTGATTATCAGGATTCAGGTTATAACCCGACACCCAATATCTTTTTCAGGATTGCCGAAACCAGCGGAGATGACAGGTATGTTCAATGGGAATTGAGGCGACGGGTTCTTGACGAAATTTATATGATCCTTTTCGACATCACATTTCCTGACGATATTGCCAATAATCTTAAGATTTGTATTAATTCCCTTCCCGAAGGAGCAGGTTTGTACCAGGTTGGGTTTATGATACCCAGAAAAACCGAAGCCATCAGGTTGATCCTCGTAAGGATAGGCCTTACTGAAATCGAAAACTACCTGAAGAATATTGACTGGCCGGGCGAAATGGAAATTGTCAAAAGCCTAATCAATACTTATTCCTCAAAATTCGATTATTTTGTCTATAACATCAATATCGGCAAAACAATCCTCCCTTATCTCAGCATTGAAATGTATATGCTGAATATGTACCAGCCCCAGTTTGGCCCCAGGTGGGGAGAGGTGATGGATTTCCTTGAATCTGAACAGTTGCTCACCGCCGAAAAAAGGGCTTCTTTGATTCGCTTCTGTGGAAAGAAAACGTCAAATAGTTTATATCCTGTACGTTATATCAATGGAATTAACCATTTTAAAATCGTCTATAGAAGAAATTCACCATTAGAATTGAAGGGCTATTTTGGCACGATGATACGGCCTGTTGATTAAAATATAAAGTTCAAATAAAGTTGAAAAAAAGTATAATAGTTGAAATAAATCGTATTTAATTGAATAACTGTATTATAAAAGCATAAATTCGTAATTCGTAATTCGTAATTTTTAATTGATTTTATCATGAACCAGAGACAACAACTTGAGCAGCAGCTCATCGAAAAGGCAATGAAGGACGAATCTTTCAGGAAACAACTCATCGAAAACCCCTGTGCTGCCATCGAAGCAGTAACAGGGATGAAAATACCCGAAAAGATAAAAATCAAAGTTTTGGAAGAGGACCCGCAAACCGTTTATCTGGTTTTACCATTTATTCACTCTGTGGATAACGAAATGGAATTAAGCGAAGCAGAACTCCAGGCTGTTTCCGGAGGTGATTATTATTATGACATTTATACCAATATTCATACTCAAATGCAGGAATGGGAATCCTGCACATAACCTAAGTGATAAAACTGAATTGTAAACCTTTACTTTATAACTTATCGGACAAAAATTAATGACACTTTTTAATGGGGTCACCTCAATGTTAAGAGGTATTTGAATGTCTGTATTATAAAGCCATATTTCGTAATTCGTAATTCGTAATTTTTAATTAATCTTGTACTTATGGAACTAAATTTTATTCAACAGCAAAACAAATTAAACTGCCGGTTTTCCGGACGACTAACAACTGAAATTAGTTCAGCCTTTGCTGAAATTTTAACAAAACGGATTGAAGAACTGAAAAGAGGGAATGTTTCAACAGAACCATTCAAAATCGTTTTCGACATGGAAGACGTAATTTACCTATCCTCTTCGTTTTTACGAGTTTGCATGATTGCAGCCAAAAAGGTTGAAAAAAATCTATTTTCGATAATAAAGACAAATCAGTTTGTAAAAGACCTGCTTCTTACCGCGGGAATGGAAAATATTGCCATTATCGAATTGAAAAAACAGGTTGAACAGATTTTTGAACCATTGGAGGATTTTGTAAATACTGCCCACATAAATTCTTTTGAGGCTTACAAAAATCTTTACAAATCATCCATTGATGACAATGAAAATTTCTGGAGCGAACAGGCAAAAACCAATATTGAATGGTTCGAACCTTTTACCAAAACTCTTGAATGGGAACTTCCGAACGCAAAATGGTTTACAGGCGGAAAACTTAATGCTTGTTATAATTGTGTTGATAAACATTTACTTACCGATTTTGCCAATAAAGCAGCATTAATATGGGAAGGAGAACCTGCATCACCAGACAAGCCCGGTGAGGAGCGCACCCTGACCTACAGGCAACTCCATTATGAGGTCTCGCGGTTTGCGAATGTGTTGAAACGCAATGGGGTGAAAAAAGGGGACCGTGTAATCATTTATATGCCGATGACCCCCGAATCTGTCATTGCGATGCTTGCCTCATCCCGGATAGGTGCCATACATTCTGTCATTTTCGGTGGCTTTAGTGCCCAATCAATTGCAGAAAGAATCAACGATTGTCAGGCTAAGATTGTTATCACTTCCGATGGCGGATATCGCAGGGGCAGCCTTGTCCAATTGAAAAAAAATGTTGACGACGCCCTGAAATTTAAAAACGAACAAGGTGAGTTGATTGCCTCAGGAGTCGAAAAAGTAATTATCCATCGAAGAGCATTTAATGATATTTCAATTGAAAAAGACCGCGATCTGTGGTGGCATCAGGAGCTTGAGCATGTTGAAAACGAATGTTTGCCTGAGTCACTCGACAGCGAAGACGGTTTATTTATCTTATATACAAGTGGTTCTACAGGAAAACCTAAGGGTATCTATCATACAATTGCGGGATTTCTTTTGGAAACCAAACTGTCGTTCAAGTATATTTTCGACATTAAGAATACCGATATTTTCTGGTGCACTGCCGACATAGGCTGGATTACAGGCCACAGCTATGTTGTGTATGGGCCGTTGGCAAATGGTGCTACGGTTATGCTGTACGAAGGGGCCCCCGATTTTCCGGAGCCCGACAGGTTTTGGAAGATTATAGAAAAATACGGTATAACTATTTTTTATACAGCACCAACAGCCATCCGTGCGTTTATGAAATGGGGTGACCAATGGGTGAAGAAGCACAGCCTCAATTCATTGCGGCTTCTTGGCACAGTTGGTGAGCCAATTAATCCTGAGGCATGGCTGTGGTTCAACGAAATGATCGGGAATAAAAAATGTCCAATCGTTGATACTTGGTGGCAAACTGAAACAGGTGCAATTATGATCTCTCCCTTTCCAGGAGCAACACCAACAAAGCCCGGTGCCGCCTCATTCCCTTTCTTTGGAATCGCCGCCGAAATCGTTGATGATTTGGGCAATCCGCTTCCCGACAATGAACTGGGGAACCTGATTATCCGCAAACCCTGGCCCTCAATGTTAAGAGGTATATGGGGCGACATCGAGAGATACAAGGAGGTTTATTGGACTGATATCCCCGGAAGTTATTTTACAGGTGACGGAGCGCGGAGAGACAAGGACGGATATTTCTGGATTCTTGGCCGACTCGACGATGTAATCAATATCTCAGGGCATCGCATAGGGACTGCCGAGATCGAAAGCGCGCTTGTTGGTCATGATTCGGTTGCAGAGGCGGCGGCCGTAGGAAGACCAGATGATTTAAAAGGCAGTGCTTTAGTTGTGTTTGTCACTCTCAAATCGGGGACACAACCCTCTAATGATCTAAGCGAAGCTTTAAAGAAGCAAGTAGTCAAAGAAATTGGGCCGGTAGCAAAACCTGATGAAATAAGGTTTTCGGAGGCACTTCCTAAGACCCGGTCTGGCAAGATTATGCGTCGGCTGCTCCAACAACTTGCTGCAGGGACTGAGGTGAAAGGAGATATGACAACACTTGAAGATTTCAGCGTTATCGAACGTTTAAGTTCTGAAGATAGTTAAAGACTTAAATATCTGAAACCCTAATTCGAAATTCGTAATTTTTAATTTTTTAATTTTTAATTAATTTTATCATGATCCAGAGACATCAACTTGAGCAACAGCTTATTGAAAAGGCAATGAAAGACGAATCTTTCAGGAAACAACTAATCGAAAACCCGGGTGCTGCCATTGAAGCAGAAACAGGGATGAAAATCCCGGAAACGGTGAATATTAAGGTGCTGGAAGAAGATCCCCAAACGGTTTATTTGGTCCTTCCACAACTTCCCTCTCAAAACGGTGAAATAGAATTAAGCGAAGCCGATCTCCAACGAGTTGCAGGTGGAGAGGAATATTATACCTTTAAAGGGCCTATACTTTGTTGAACCGAGCCGGTGGCTGTTGGCAGAGAGTAGCAGGAGGCGAGTAATATACCTTGATGAAGATTCATTGTAATGTTGATATGCTATATTCAGATATGGCCTAAAATACCCTATTCATTGCAGCAAATAAATCCGACGTTTTAGCTATCTGTTGCAAATAGGAGAAATAGTTCATACGGAAATTCTTTTCGTTCGAATTTGTTTCTGTCATGCCACGTGGTATCATGCAAATTATTGAACCTCCGGCCAATATTTGTAATTCTTAAATTTATAATCAATTCTACCGCCTATCTGCTTTAAACATGTTGAATTTGGTTAAAATACTGATAATAAATATGTTGCAATTTCATATTTCATTATCAATCAGCGGCTAACAAACAATACATGTTTAAGCAGAAAAAGCAGTTGCTAACAATATTTGTCAATAATTATTTATAATTTTAAGCTTCGAACAATAATTGAAAACAAAACAACATGATCCAGAGACAACAACTTGAGCAACTGCTTATTGAAAAGGCAAGTAAAGACGAATCCTTCAGGAAACAACTCATCGAAAACCCGGATGCTGCCATGTAAGCAGAAACAGGTATGAAAATTCCGGAAATGTTGATTATTAAGGTGCAGGAGGAAGATCTCGATACGTTTTACCTCGTTCTTCCTTCTATTCCGGTTCAGGAAACTGAAATGGAGTTAAGTGAGGCTGAATTGGAATCTGTAGCTGGAGGAGATGACCCTTGGACTGGTGCGATTCATAATCATTGTGCACACAATTCAGCGCGATAAACAAAGAAGTCGCATACAGCAAAATTTGTGTGGATTTTAGGATAAAATGGGATATTTGTGTTGAAAATAAGGTTTTAGGATTACTTTCAACTAATAGAATATCAGTACTATAGAAACCATATTTCGTAATTTTTAATTTATTTTACCATGAACCAGAGACAACAATTTGAGCAACAGCTCATCGAAAAAGCAATGAAAGACGAATCTTTCAGGAAACAACTCATAGAAAACCCGTGTGCTGCCATTGAAGCAGAAACAGGGATGAAAATACCCGGAACAATGAATATCAAAGTATTGGAGGAAGACCCGAAAACGTTTTTCCTTATCCTTCCTCATTTTGATAAACATGATCAGGAAATAGAACTGACCGAAGCCGAGCTTCAACGCGTGGCAGGTGGCGAGGGTGAACCATGGAGCGAAGATGAGGAATCAGCGTGCTTCTTTTGTTAATTATTCAATACGGTTATTGCTTCATTTGCACCTCCATTGCGACAAACCCATAAGACACTGCGGCAATACGCAGCAAATTGTCGTACCTTTTTAGCCATACCAAATTCGAGGTCAAATTTGAATTTGGCACATACCAGAGCATCAAGCAGATTATTAAACTATCTACGAATAATTCAAAATTCGTAATTTTTAATTCGTAATAAATTTTATCATGAACCAGAGACAACAACTTGAGCAACAGCTAATCGAAAAATCAATGAAAGACGAATCTTTTAGGAAACAACTCATCAAAAACCCGAGTGCTGCTATTGAAGCAGAAACAGGTATGAAAATACCCGAAACGATGAATATCAAAGTATTGGAGGAAGATCCTAAAACGTTTTATCTTTTACTTCCTTACGTACACATAAAGAATTCCGAAATGGAATTAA
>CAILKW010000812.1 GCA_903834845.1 uncultured Bacteroidia bacterium
ACCTCCTACGTTTTTAAAAATGCTGAACATGCAGCTAATCTGTTCGGATTACGGGAGTTTGGGAATATCTACACCCGTTTGATGAACCCGACTACTGATGTTTTTGAAAAAAGAATAGCGGCTCTTGAGGGCGGAGTGGCAGCCTTGGCAGTTTCTTCAGGTCATGCTGCACAGTTTATTGCAATTACAAACATTGCAGGAAGTGGTGACAATCTGGTCTCTTCGCCATATCTTTATGGAGGAACATTTAATCAATTTAAAGTTACATTTAAAAACCTGGGAATTGAAGCCCGATTTTCTGAGAATCTGGAACCTGAGAATTTCGAAAAACTGATAGATGACCGAACCAAAGCGATTTATCTTGAAACAATTGGTAATCCAAGCTATTCAATCCCCGATTTCGAGAAGTTTGCTGTTCTTGCAAAAAAATACGATCTTCCAATAATCGTTGACAATACCTTTGGTTGTGGAGGTGCACTTTTTCGTCCGCTTGAACATGGTGCAAATATTGTCGTGGAATCTGCCACAAAATGGATTGGTGGACATGGCTCATCCATTGGCGGTGTTATTGTTGACGGTGGCAATTACAATTGGGGCAACGGAAAATATCCCGGTTTTACAGAGCCTTCCGAAGGATATCATGGCCTGAAATTTTGGGATGTGTTCGGAACTGATGGTCCGTTTGGGAATATTGCTTTCATCATACGAGCACGTGTTGAGGGATTACGTGATTTTGGCCCTGCAATCAGCCCTTTCAACTCATTTTTATTGATTCAGGGACTCGAAACGCTCTCGTTACGCGTTGAACGTCATGTGCAGAATACTTTGCAATTAGCAAAATGGCTTTCAACCCATCCTAAAGTCGAATCTGTGAATTATCCGGGATTGGAAGGAAACGAAAATTATGATTTGGCATCCAAATATTTACCTAAAGGTCCGGGAGCAGTACTCTCATTTGTTGTGAAAGGTGGAAAAGAAAAGGCGACACAAACTGTTGATAATCTAAAATTGGTTAGCCATCTGGCCAATGTTGGTGATGTCAGGACTTTAATTATACAACCTTCTGCAACAACTCACTCGCAATTAAGTGATATAGATCAAAAAAGTGCGGGAGTTGAACCTGCCGGATTGCGCGTCTCAGTTGGTATTGAGCATATTGACGATATCATCGCTGATTTTGAACAGGCGTTTGCAAAAATCGAAAAATAAATTTTTAAAAAAACGTAACATTTATATAATGAGTAATTTACTGAATTTTTCTGCCAGTGGGGTCAGCGAAAGTGCAACAAAATTTGTTGCCAATTCACGCACATTTAATTTTGTAGTTGATGAACCGCCAGCACTTGGAGGAACAGATCACGGCGCAAATCCTGTAGAATATTTGCTTGCCGGTTTAGCCGGTTGCTTAAATGTTGTGGGGCATTTGGTAGCCAAGGAACAAGGATTAAAGCTTAATTCGCTTAAAATAAGTGTTGAGGGTGATATAAATCCTTCCAGACTTCTTGGATTGTCAAGTGATGATCGTGCAGGCTTTCAGAGTCTAAGAATTATTTTGATTCCTGAAACCGATGCATCACCTGAGGTGCTTTTGAAGTGGCTCGAAACTGTCGAGCAGAGGTGTCCGGTGAGAGATAATCTTGCAAACAAAACCCCTTTGCAAATTGGGATCAAAGAATATGTTGCAGCATAGTCAAAACAAAGGACGTTTTTTATTAATAAAAGGTAAGTGCTTTTGGGAAGCGCTTACCTATTTTTGGTTAATTTCTAAAAAAAAATCATTATGCCTTTAAATCTACCCGATGGTCTTCCGGCTATCGAACTTCTCAGAGAAGAAAATATTTTCGTAATGAACGAAACACGTGCTACTCATCAGGATATTCGTCCGTTGAAAATCATCATACTCAACTTGATGCCGTTGAAAATTGCAACAGAAACCGATTTATTGCGACTACTGTCAAATTCACCAATACAAATTGAGATAGATTTTCTCCAGATTGAAGGTCATATTTCGAAAAATACATCTTTAGACCATCTCAATACGTTTTATCATACGTTTTCCGAAATACTTGATAATAAATATGATGGAATGATTATCACAGGAGCACCTGTGGAACATTTACCTTTCGAAGAAGTAGATTATTGGAAAGAAATTTGTCATATTTTTGATTGGGCAGAGCATAATGTTACATCAACTTTGTTTATTTGCTGGGCTGCTCAGGCAGGATTACACCATCATTTTGGTATTCCGAAATATCCGCTCTCCAAAAAGATGTTTGGAATATTCGATCATCAACTTTCAGATTCAAAGCTTCCGATTTTTCGTGGTTTTGATGATGTTTTCAGGGCTCCGCACTCGCGTCATACCGAAATTTGGGAAGAAGATATTCGTAAAGTACCTGAAATTGAACTGATTTCTCACTCCGATGCCGCCGGGGTTTATATGGTGATTGCCAATAATGGAAAGCAAATATTCATTACAGGTCATCCGGAATATTCGCGCGAAACACTCAACCGCGAATACAAACGTGATTTCGAAAAGGGACTTCCAATTGATCTTCCCGCCAATTATTATCAGGATAACGACGCATCAAAAGAACCGATGTTGAGTTGGCGTTCTCATGCCAACCTCCTTTTCCTTAACTGGCTTAATTACTATGTCTATCAGGAAACACCATATAATTTGCTCGATATCAAGTAAAAGCAGTCAAGGTGGCTTATGCCGTTACAAATCTCTGACACATCTGACAGAAAAACCGTACTGTTTATAGCTGTATCCACGTGTTAATGAAATGTTAGAGTAAAGAAGAGAGCGACTCCATGCATAGTTCGGGTCACTTGCCTGACTACTCCACCATAGGCCGTAGTTACCCATTTTGATGAATTCTCCAAGATACTGACTTCGGCAACCACCTGGAAGTGCTGTAAAACCACTGCTATTGGTTGCGCCGGTATTTGGACTTTTCCAATTCTTTGAACCCGATTCTTTTAACTTGCCACCACCTTCACTTTCGCCACCAAGAAAAGTTGTTAGTGTAGCCCAATCCGCTTCCGCAGCGACATGCCAGCCTGTGGGTACAATATTACGACTGTCGGCTATTGAATAATAGTTGTATAATGCACCATGTATAGCTTTATTGGCAGCTTCGTCATTATTGTACCAGCAGTATGCTCCTGTGGTTAAAGCAGTCCACGTTGTACCGTCAGTCACATTGGGTATTGAGTCTCCGTTTCGATACCTTGTGGTTTTGAGGTTTTCAACCATCCATGTTTGTGTGCCGATTATAACAGTGTGATAAACATTACCATCAATATCTGTGATGTTATTTCCTGATTTGGCGTTTTCAACCTGTCCGTTTAAAATGATTGGAAAAAACAGTGACGCGATAAGGACTGTGTAAAGTGTGGATTTTGTCTTCATTGATTGAAATTTTAAATTAAGGTGAAGCAAACTTAATCAACAGATTTGTTACCACCAAGATAAAACACCTAAAATATTGGGTTATTTTAATGATTGAAAAGGTTACTAAAGACAAATCTTTTTTTGATCTTCGTTAGTGATAGCCTCACTTCAAGTGAGACTATCACTATTCGTGCTTTTCCCCGGAGTTGCACTAAGCTCGGCAGGAGTGATATATCGGTAAGTAATCATCAGCATCTAACCCAAAAGCTCCATAGGCGCGAAACAATTTATTTTTATGATTATTCCTGTAAATGATGTTTCGCTCCTAACGGAGCTTTGACTGACATGTTTTTCTGACTGTTACCGATGTTATCCTCCTATGGAGCTACATATTTTTGTTTTTCCAACTTTAATATCATGGATAATGAATATGAATCAAAACCTTATTTACATTATTTTCATGCCTTTAAACCTAATATAGTTTTGATCAAAAATAAATAAGGTAAATAAGGTTGGTGGATGAATGGTAACCCAAACTACTAAGGTTAAGATCAAATTGAAAATAAGGTTTGTCTGGAATTACAAACCTTATTTTTATTCCAACTATATAGCTAATTTTAAGGTTATTGTTAGTAATAGCCTCACTTCAAGTGAGACTATCACTATCTGTGCTTTTACACTAATTTTCACTAAGCTCTGTAGGAGTGATATATCGGTAATAATATTACAACGTCTTACCAATGAGCTCCGTAGGAGCGAAACATTTTTTATATTTCACCTTCAAAAAAGAATGGTGTTTCGCTCCTAACGGAGCTCAGACCGATTTGTTTATGAACATCTACCGATGTTATGCTCATATAGCGTTACCTATAATTATAAATGCCGCTTCAAGTGTTTGCAACTTTTTTTCATTATTTCACGCCGCTTCAAGGGTTTGCAACCGATTGAAGGGCTGGGCAAGCGTAAAATATTGACGGCCTCACTTGGAGTGAAGCCGTCAATAAAATAAATCAGTGGTTCAGACAATTATTTGCAGCCCACCATCTTAAAAACAACATACACAAAACGTATCGAAACCCTCACACAATCAATTTTTTACGCAACGGACAGAAAACCCGTAGGTATATTCATAACCTCCTGAATTAATTTGCCCATCAAACAAAAACCATCCAAATGCTTGTTTTTTAACTATGTCAAATACATCAGTTGTCCAGAAATAAGTCTGTATCCCGGCATTTTCGTTGGTGTCGCTATCATAGAACATCCCATCAGAAAAAAACCGGTACCCGGCCGGATAGGCTGTAAACAAGGTAGTGTTCGTTCCATTACTTGGTAACCAGTCGTTTGGCCCTGATGCCATTAACTTATATCCGTCTTTAAGGTTATTGCCAAGGAATGTTTTTAAGGTTGTCCAGTCTGCATGTGTTGCCACATGGTATCCCGCAGGGGCAATTTTCCGTGCATCATTGACGGCATAAAAGTTATAAAGTGCCCCCATTTTTTCTTTCCTGGTAATATCGTTATTGTACCAGCTATAAGCCCCCGAACTGGCATTTTTCCAATTTGTTGGCAGGGTAATGTTTTCAATAGGATCACCATTCATGTACTTTGTGGTTTTAAGGTTACCGACCAACCAGGTTTGTGTTCCGATTACCAATTCTTGATAAATATTGCCATCAGCGTCACTTGCCGCACCCGGGACACCAACCAGAGTTGTGAATGACTTCTGGTCGCCATAGGATGTGCCTGCAGAGTTGATTGCATAAGCCCTAACAAAATATTGCTGCCCGGAGACCAAACCGGTAAGATTGCTTAAATAACTGCCCGCACCTTCTCCGTCAACTGTTTTGGAATCAGCTACGGTCGGATTTTGAAGTGTACTCCAACAAATACCCCTTGCTGTTACAGGTGAACCTCCGTCAGAAATAATAAAACCACCACTTGTAGCTGTCGAATACGAAATATCTTTCACTGTGGTTGTAGCTATTGTAGCAAAAGCAGGTGTTTGGAAAGCCACCTGATTGCCATAACCGGTTTTGCCTGAATTGGTTGCATAAGCCCTCACATAATAGGTCGATCCGGCAGCCAAACCTGTTAAATTGCTGGTGTAAATTCCTATATTGTTGCCATTGGTCGTTTTCGAATTTAAAACAGTCGGATCAGGGTTGACACTCCAGCAAACACCACGTGCTGTGATTGCAGATCCACCTTCATAAGTGACATTCCCTCCACTGGTTGCTGTTTCTGTCGTGATATTAGAAATCGCAGTTGTCGAAACAGTTGGTATGTCAGACTTGGTTGTAAAGGAAACCTCATTTCCATACCCTGTAACATTTGGATAATTGGTGGCGTAGGCCCTCAGGAAGTAGGTTGTGTTTGGTTGCAAACCAGCTAAAGTGCTGATAAAATTCCCATTCCCATTTCCATCCGAAGATTTGGTATCAGCAATAGTAGGATGCTGCAACGTACTCCAGCAAACACCACGTTCAGTCACAGACATACCGCCATCATCGGTTATTTCACCACCGGTGGTTGCCCCGGTAATTGTAATTCCGGAGATGACCTTTGTACTGACTGTTGGTGGATCGGGGGGTGTCGTTGAAATCGCTTGTTGGCTGTAGGCGGTTCCATTGCTGTTGGTTGCATAGGCTTTAGCAAAGTAAGTGGTACCACGTGTAAGGTTAGTTACAGTACTGGTATAGGTACCTACCCCGAAGCCATCCACGGTTTTGGAGTTTAAAAGAGTTGGATTCGGAGAGGTATTGTAGCACAGTCCCCTCACAGTTACCGATGAACCGCCGTCGTTGAGAACCTCATTTGAAAAGGATAGGGAGTTTGTGCTTATGGCAGATGCAAAATAACACATGACCTCCGGCAAAGAGGAGCCAATAGTACTGAACGAAAGCTGCGTTCCATAAGATGTGCCGTTTGCATTGGTTGCATAAGCCTTTATATAATAGGTCGTACCTGGAACTAAACCTGTAATAAGGCTAATAAAAGGACCTGTTCCGATGCCATCATTTGTTTTTGAATTGACAGTAGTTGGATTTGTTGATGTACTCCAGCAAACCCCGTGGGCAGTTACGGAAGAACCGCCATCAGAAGTAACATTTCCTCCACTTGTAGCAGTAGTTGCTGTAATAGCTGTAACTGCGGTGGTTGAAACTGTTGGTGCAACAGCGGGAGAATCCTTCACGCACCTAACAGAGAAGCCGATCTGCTTACCGTTGTCGTAGCGGTGGACACTGGCATCAGCATCGTTGAGACCGCGGTGCCATGCTACGGTAGCACCGTTTGCAGTACTGCTCCACCAGTAGCCATTGTTGCCCACGCCGATGAACGAACCATCGAGGTAGTGGCGGTAGCCGCCTGAAAGGGCTGTAAAACCACTGCTATTGGTTGCACCAGTATTTGGGCTTGTCCAATGTGTTGTGCCTGATTCTTTTAATTTGCCGCCTGCAACGGTTTCGCCACCGAGAAAATCTGATAAAGTTGTCCACTCGACATCAGTGGCTACATGCCATCCAAGGGGAGCAATATTACGGATGTCGGCCACTGCATACCAATTGTATAAGCCTCCGTAAGTCGCTTTATTTGCTACATCGTTGTTGTACCAGCAATATGCTCCCATACTCAAGCTTTTCCATGCAGTAGCGTCAGTAACATTTGATATTGGGTCGCCGTTGCGGTATTTCATGGTTTTAAGGTTTTCGGCCATCCAAGTTTGTGTGCCTATAGTAA